>DASZXE010000971.1:0-28428 GCA_035546475.1 Kofleriaceae bacterium | reverse complement strand
CAGCCGCTCGCGGCGCGCGGCGTGCGTCTTGGTCGAGCCGAGGCAGCCGACGTAGAACGCCGGCGTGGCGAGCGCGGCCTGCAGCGCCGGGTCGTCGAGCTTCGGATCGTGCGTCAGCGTCACGACCGCCGTCCGCGCGTCGGGCGCGAGCTCGCGCAGCGCGACGTCGGGCCAGGAAACGACGAGCGTGCGGCCTGGGAAGCGATCGGCGGTCGCGAACGCGCGGCGCGGATCGACGATCGTCACCGCGAAGCCGGCGAGCGTGGCCATCTCGGCGAGCGGCGCCGCGATGTGGACGGCGCCGACCAGCACGAGGCGCAGGGGCGGGTTGTGCGGCTCGACGAGGACCTCGGCGCCGTCGACGGTGACGACGCTCGCCTGATCGGTCCGCAGCGCGGCCGCGACCGCGTCCGCGAGCTCCGCCGGCGCCGCGCCCGCGCCCGCCTCGACGAGCCGCTGCTCGCGCCCGTCGAGCCAGGTCAGGAGCGCCACCGCCCTCCCCTGCGCCCGCGCCTCCCGCAGCGCCGCCAGCGTCTCCCCCTTCACGTCACCGCCTCGACGAGCACCTCGACCTTGCCGCCGCACGCCAGCCCGACCTCCCACGCCGCCTCGTCGCTGACGCCGAAGCCGAGCACGCGCGGCGGCTGCCCGCGCATCACCTCGAGCGCCTCGGTGATCACCGCGCCCTCGATGCAGCCACCCGACACCGAGCCGACGAACTCGCCGCGCTCGTTGACCGCGAGCTTGCTGCCCGCCGGACGCGGCGAGCTTCCCCACGTCCTCACCACCGTCGCCAGCGCGACCGCCAGCCCCTGGGCCCGCCACGCCGCCGCGCGCTCCAGCACCGCATCGAGATCGTGCGAGGCCATCGCCCCGGAGCGTAGCGCAAGCCGCGCCGCGCGCCGCGCTCAGCGGGTCTTCATCGGCACGACCAGCACCGGGCACTCGGCCAGCCGCACCACCTTCTCGGCGATCGAGCCCAGCACCAGGTGGCGCACGCCGCTTCGCCCGTGGGTGCCCATCACGATCAGGTCGCAGCCGTGATCGCGCGCGACCTGCACGATCTCGTGCGCCGCATCGCCGCCCGCGATCGCCAGCTTGACGTCGGCGACGCCGGCCGCGCGCGCGCGATCGGCCAGCTCGTGCATCGGTGGCTCGAGCTCCACCTCGATCGCGCCGACATCGGGCGGCGGCACCGTCACCGACGGAGCCGCCACCGCGTAGACGAGCGGCGTCGCGTAGACGTGGGCGATCACCATCGTCGCCCCGCACAGGCCCGCCAGCTCGGTGGCGTGGTCGAACGCGCGCCGCGCCGGCTCGGAGAAATCGGTCGCGACCAGGATGCTGTGCACGAACGCCATGAGACCTCGCGCGCGCGGCGGGTCGTCAGACGCTGCGATCGGCGGGAGCCGGCGTCGGCGCCGGGGTGCCACGCGGGAGCCGGCGCCGGAAGATCATATCCTCGTCACGGGCCACCGGGCGGGGCTCGTCGCGGCGGCCGTGGTTGCGGGACACCGGCCGGCGGTGGAGGAAGATGTCGTCGTCGCGCATGTCGACGGGCCGATGCAGTGTCCGTGCCGCGGACACGGCCCCGGGCCCCGGCGGCCACCATGGCGAGTTCAGTCAGGCACCGCGGCCGGGCGTGCGCGTCCAGCCCACCGCCACCGGGCGCCGGAGCGCACCGTGGCCCAGGCGCGCGGCCCGCCCGGGGCGGAGCGCGGTCGCTCGAGGGGAAGCTGGCCCGCGATGTGCTCCTGAACAGGGCATGCGTCGCTATCAAACGATGTTCGCACTCCTCGTCACCGCCGCGCTGGCGGGCGGCTGCATGGTTCACGGCCACGCCGGTGTCGCGTACACCAGCGACGGCTACGCCAGCGGCAACGGGGATCTCGTCTACGTGAGCCCGGGCGTGTATGCGGTGGCCGACTACGATCAGCCGGTCTTCTACTCCGACGATGCGTACTGGCTCTACCGCGACGGTGACTGGTACCGCTCGGGCTACTACACCGGCGGCTGGGTCCACGTGCGCACGCCCCCGAGCGCGGTGCTCAGCATCAACCGGCCGACGGCGTACGTGCACTATCACGGCGCCGGGCGGCCGCGCATCCAGGCGCGCGATCACCGGGTGAATGCGTTCCCCCGCGATCACGGCAACGTGCGCTACCACCAGCCGCATCACTGACCGCCGCGGGCGCGGGCGCTCCGCTCGCCGCCGCGTTCCCGCGCGGTAGCTGCGGTAGCCTACCCTCGACGTGGGCACCGACGGCTCGAGGCTCGACGCGTGGCGGCGCCAGTTCCCGGCGCTGGCCGCGCGTCCGCACGGTCGGCGGCTGGCGTACCTCGACAGCGCGTCGACCTGCTTGCGGCCGCAGGCCGTGATCGACGCGGTGAGCGACGTCGCGCGGCTGCAGGCCGGCAACGTCCACCGCGCGGTCCACGCGCTCGCCGAGGCGGCGACCACCGCCTTCGACGACGCCCGCGTCGAGGTCGCGCGGTGGCTCGGGGCCGCGGCCGACGAGGTCGTCTTCACCAGCGGCACGACGGCGTCGATCAACCTGGTCGCCGCGAGCTGGGGCCGCACGCAGCTCGGCGCCGGCGACGTCGTGCTCGTCAGCGCGCTCGAGCACCACGCGAACCTGGTGCCGTGGCAGCTCGTCTGCCGCGAGCGCGGGGCGTCGCTGCGGATCGCGCCGCTCGACGACGGCGGGCGGATCGACGCGCCGGCCCTGACCGCGATGCTCGACGAGCGGGTCAAGCTCGTCGCGATCTCGCACCTGTCGAACGTGCTCGGCACGATCGCGCCGGTGGCGGAGCTCGCGCGGGCGGCGCACGCCGCGGGTGCGCGGCTGCTGGTCGACGGCGCGCAGGCGGTCGCCCACCTGCCCGTCGACGTCGCGGCGCTCGGCTGCGACTTCTACGCCTGCTCGGGCCACAAGGTGTACGGCCCGACCGGCACCGGCGTGCTGTGGGGCCGGCGCGAGCTGCTCGACACGATGCCGCCGTGGCAGGCGGGCGGCGAGATGGTGGCGTCGGTCGGGGAGCAGGAGGCGCGCTTCCGCCAGCCGCCGCACCGCTTCGAGGCCGGCACGCCGAACATCGCCGGCGTGATCGGGCTCGGCGCGGCGGTGCGCTGGTGGCGCGCGCTCGATCACGAGGCGCGGGCGGCGCACGAGCAGGCGGTGCACGCGCGGCTGGTCGCCGGGCTGCGCGACGTCCCGGGCGTGCGCGTGCTGGGCGCGCCCGAGGCCGCGGTCGCCGCCTTCACCGTCGACGGCGTGCACCCGCACGACGTGGCGACGATCCTCGACGAGGGCGGCGTCGCGATCCGCGGCGGCCACCACTGCGCGGAGCCGCTGCACCGGCGGCTCGGGGTCGCGGCGAGCGCGCGGGCGTCGCTCGGCCTCTACAGCGGCGACGACGATGTCGACGCGCTCCTGGACGGGCTCGCGCGCGTCGGCGAGCTGCTGGGGCCGCGCCGGTGAGCGACCTGCGCGCGCTCTACCAGGCGACGATCGTCGAGCACGCGCGGTCGCCGCGCAACCAGGGCGCGCTCGACGGTGCGACCGCCCAGGCGACCGCCGACAACCCGCTGTGCGGCGATCAGGTGACGGTGTCCGTGCGCGCGGACGGCGAGCGGATCGACGCGCTCCGCTTCGAGGCCCGCGGCTGCGCGCTCTGCTGCGCGGCGGCGTCGATCATGAGCGAGCGGGTGACCGGCGCGACCGGCGCCGAGGCGCGCGCGCTGGCCGATCGCTTCGAGCGCTACGTGCGCGCGGCGCCCGACACGCCGCCGGCCTCCGACGGCGAGACGGAGGCGCTCGGCGAGCTGACCGCCTTCGCCGGCGTGCGCGCGGTGCGCTCGCGGCAGGCGTGCGCGCTCTTGCCGTTCCGCGCGCTCCTCGAGGCGCTCGGGCCGCGGCCAGCCTGATCACGCGACGACGGGCGGAACCCGTGCGGCCCGGCGCCGCCGACGCTGCGGGCGAACCTGCCGACCGCCGACGGCTACAACCGCTCGAGCGCCCGCGCCGCCGCGACTCGTCCCGCCGCCACCGCCGCGCGCATCCGCCCGCGATCGAGATCCCAGGAGCCGATCGCCAGCGGCTCGCGCGGATGGATGGTGAGCACCCGCACGCCGTCGGGCGCGAGCTCCTCCGGCCGCACGCGCGGCGCGAACAGCCGCACGAACGCGGTCGCGTCCGCCGACGCCACGACCGCCAGGATCGTCCGCGCGCCGCGCGCCGCCGCCGCCGCGATCGGCAGGTTGTCGGTCGCGCCTCCGTCGATGACGAGCTCGCCGCGCAACCGCACCGTCCGCCCGTAGAAGACCGGGAAGAAGCACGAGCCCAGCACCGCCAGCACGAAGTCCGCCTCCTCGTGGCTCGACAGCACGAGCGTGCGCAGGTCGCGCAGGCGCGTCGCGGTCACCAGCGCCTCGACCGGGTGCGCCCGCAGGTCGCCGCCGCCGATCGCCTTGCGGACCGCGTCGTGGACGATCGTGCTCATGTCGAACGGCGACCGGTTGTGCAGCAGACGACGCCACGACACGATCGATCGGCCGCCCACCTCGTCCCACAGCGCCGGCAGCTCGGGGCCGAGCCCGGCCGCCAGCCCGGTCGCGATGATCGATCCCGACGACGCGCCGGCGGCGATCGCGATCGGCAGCCCGGCCTTTGCCAGCTCGGCGCCGACGCCGGCGTGGAACGCCGACCGGCAGGCGCATCCCTCGAACACGACCGCGATCGGCCCCGCGTCGGCGCGCGCCCCGGCGAGCATCGACGCATCATACGCGGCCAAAGCCCGCTATGGTCTGGAGGCTTGAGCGATCCGCCCCTCCAGCCCGCACGTCCCGCGATGGCCTCCGGCCTGCGCGAGCTGGCGTCGGCGATCGGCGCCCTGCTGGCGGCGCTGTTCCTCCCCGATCGCGGCGTGCCTCCGCTCGTCGCCGGCGCGCGCTTCCGGCTCGCGCTCGTGGTCGTGATCGCGGCGGCCGTGCTCGCCGCCGCCGCCGGGGCCGCGCGCCTCGACCTCGGCCCCGAGGTCCGCGCCGAGAACGCCGAGCGCCACCCGATCTCGTCGACGGAGCGCGCCCGCCCCGGCACCGCGCCCGGCGCCGGCTCCGGCTCCGCCGACGACCTCGCCGAGGTGAAGACCGATCAGCAGCTCCACGACGAGATCGCCAAGCGCACCGCCGTGATGGAGGTGAAGCTCGGCCTCGGCGCGGTGCTCGGCACGCCGTTCCAGATCCTGCTGATCGCGTGCTTCCTCTACGTGCTCGGCGCCTACGTCGGCGGCAAGCCGACGTTCGGGCGCGCGCTGGCGGCGGCGTCGGTCGGCGCGCTGCCGTGGGCGGTCCGCTCCCTCGTCGCGGCGGCGGCGGCGTGGCGACAGACCGCCGTGCGCGCCGCCGACCTCGACCGGCTGGTCGGCGCGCGCCTCTCGGTCGGCGCCGATCATCCGTTGCTCGCGCGGCTGGCCGGCCGCGTCGACCTGTTCGCGCTGTGGGCGGTGGTGCTGTGGGGCTTCGGCCTCGCGGCGGCCGCCGGCCTCGGCCGCGCCCGCGCCATGGTGACCGTGGTGGTGGGCTTCACGCTCTACGTCCTGATCTCGACGGCAGGTGCTCGATGACGATCACGCGCTGGATCTTCGCTGGGGTGGTCATCGCGCTGGTGGGGCTCGTCACCGTGTCGAGCCTGCGGCCGCGCCCCATCCCGCCGGTGACGGTGCACACCGCGACCGCCGCGCGCCACGCGATCACGCGCACCGTCAGCGGCGCCGGCAAGCTCGAGCCCGCCCGCAAGATCAACGTGTCGTCGAACATCACCGGCACGCTGCTCGACCTCCGGGTCGCGATCGGCTCGAAGGTCGACAAGGGCCAGGTGCTGGCGCAGATCGACACCTCCCGCTACCGCGCGCAGGTCGAGCAGCAGGCGGCGCAGGTCAAGGCCGCCGAGGCCGACGCGCAGCGGGCGCGCGCGAACGTCGCATACCTGAAGGCGGAGGAGCAGCGGGCGAGCGGGCTGGTCAAGGGCCAGGTGATCAGCGAGCAGGAGCTGGCGCAGGCGAAGTCGACGCGCGAGCTGGCGGAGGCGGAGGCGTCGGCCGCGGAGAGCCGGGCGAAGATGGCGCAGGCGGCCCTCCAGGAGGCGAACAGCGCGCTCGGCTGGGCGACGATCACCGCGCCGGTGGCGGGGACGGTGCTGTCGCTCGGGCACCGGGTCGGCGAGCGCGTGCGCGGCAGCGACTTCGACGAGGACGTCATCCTCGTGCTCGGCTCGGTCGGCGAGGTCGACGTCCGGCTCGAGGTCGGCGAGCACGACGTCGTCTTCATCCAGCCGGGCCAGCGGGCGACGGTGGAGATCGACGCGTTCGGCGACCAGACGTTCCCCGGGCGCGTCATCGACGCCGGGCGCGACGCGATCGTGCGCAACGCGGGCACCGAGAACGAGGTGACGAGCTTCCCGGTGTGGGTGGCGCTCGACGAGGTGCCGGAGCGCGCGCTGTCGGGGATGAGCGCGCAGGTGACGATCGAGACGGACACCCACGCCAACGCGGTGGTGGTACCGATCCAGGCGGTGACCGTCCGGTCGGCGGACGCTGGCGCGACCGGCTCCGGCGGCGGCGCGGCGACCGGCTCCGGCTCCGCGGCGGCGGCCACCGCCGTCAAGCGCAAGCTCGACAAGGTCGTCTTCGTCGTCGACCACGGCAAGGTCAGCAAGCGGGTCGTCGACGTCGGCCTGTCGTCCGAGAGCGAGGTCGAGATCCTCCACGGCGTCCAGCCCGGCGACGTCGTCGTCGAGGGCCCGTACCGCACCCTCGCCCGCGACCTGACCGACGGCGCGCCGGTCACCGTCGCCGCCGGGAACGGCTCGTGAACGCGCCGATCAGCGAGCCGGCGCCGGTCGTCCTCGAGCTCGCCGACGTCTCGCGCCTCTACCAGATGGGCAGCGAGACCATCCGCGCGCTCCACGACGTCAGCTTCACGATCCGCGCCGGCGAGTACGTCGGCATCGTCGGCCAGTCCGGCTCCGGCAAGAGCACGCTGCTCAACATCCTCGGCTGCCTCGACACGCCGACGTCCGGCACCTACCGGCTGCGCGGCAAGGACGTCCGCGCGCTGTCCGACGACGCGCTGTCCGACCTGCGCAACCGCGAGATCGGCTTCGTCTTCCAGACCTTCCAGCTCCTCGCCCGCACGACCGCGCTCGACAACGTCGAGCTGCCGCTCGTCTACCGCGGCGTCGGCGCCCGCGAGCGCCGCCGGCGCGCGCGGCTCGCCCTCGAGCGGGTCGGTCTCGGCGCCCGCATGCGCCACCGCCCCAACGAGCTGTCGGGCGGCCAGCGCCAGCGCGTCGCGATCGCCCGCGCGCTGGTCGCCGAGCCGTCGATCCTCCTCGCCGACGAGCCTACCGGCAACCTCGACTCCGCCACCGGCCGCGAGATCCTCGAGCTGTTCGCCGAGCTCCACCGGGGCGGCAACACGCTCGTGCTCGTCACCCACGAGCCGGCGATCGCCGCCCAGTGCCCGCGCGCCATCCGCATGTCCGACGGCGGCGTCGTCGACGACGGCCCCGGCGCCCGGGTCGTCGCCGCCGCCGCGATCGGGGCCCGCGCATGATCTCGCGGCTCGTCGTCGGCGGCCTGCGCCGGGTGCGCCGCTCGGTCGTCGAGCTCGGCGCCTCGCTGGCGATCGCCGCCCGCGGCATCGTCGCCAACCGCCTGCGCGCGTTCCTGTCGACGATCGGCATCGCGATCGGCGTCGCCACGCTGATGACCATCTACGGCATGGTCTCGGGCCTGACGACCGCGTTCACCTCGCAGCTCGCGACGCTCGGCTCCGACACGATGTACGTCACCAGCCGGCCGTGGGTGCTGCAGGACGACTGGTGGCGCTACCGCAACCGACCGCCGATCACGCGCGACGACGTCGCCGCGCTGCGCCGGCAGGGCGACCTGCTCACCGCGGTGGCGCCGGTCGCGATCACGCCGGCCGAGGCGTCGTACCGCGGCGAGCGGGTCGGCACCGTGCAGGTCTACGGCACCACCGCCGAGTACCTCGACACCTCGACGCGCAAGATCGCGAACGGCCGCTTCCTGTCGGCGCTCGAGGGCGACAGCCCGGTCCACGTCGCCGTCATCGGCAGCGCGATCGCGAACCGCCTGTTCAAGGACACCAGCCCGCTCGGCGCCCGCATCACGCTCGGCCCCGAGCGGTTCACCGTCATCGGCGTGCTGGTGCCCGAGGGCAACTCGTTCGGCCGCTCGCTCGACGACGTCGTCATCATCCCGATCGAGACGTTCGGCCGCCTCTACGGCATGCGCCACGACATGGCGATCGCGGTGACCGCGTCGCCGCCGAACCAGCGGGCGGCCCGCGACCAGATCATCGAGATCCTGCGGCGCGCGCGCCACGTCGAGCCGGGCGACGAGGACAGCTTCTCGATCAACCGCCAGTCGGAGCTCGCGGCGCTGTTCAACCAGGAGACCGCGGCCCTGTTCGGCGTCGCGATCGCGGTCGGCCTCATCACGCTGCTCGTCGGCGGCATCGGCGTCATGAACATCATGCTCGTCGCGGTCACCGAGCGGACGCGCGAGATCGGCGTGCGGCGCGCGCTCGGCGCCCGCCGGCGCACGATCCTCGTCCAGTTCCTCGCCGAGGCCGCCATGGTGACGATGATGGGCGGCGCGGTCGGCGCCGCGCTCGGGGTCGTCGGCGCCGGCGTCATCGATCGCATCTCGCCGATCGGCGCCGACCTGTCGATGGGCGCGGTGATCGGCGCGCTCGTCTTCTCGGCGCTGGTCGGGCTCGCCTTCGGCACCTGGCCGGCCTACCGCGCGGCGCACCTCGATCCGATCGACGCCCTGAGGTTCGAATGAGGCGCCCGTGCGGCTGACCGCCGTCGTCGACACCGTCGGCTCGGCGCTGACCACGCTCGCCGCCCACAAGCTGCGCTCGGCGCTGACCCTGCTCGGCATCGTCATCGGCGTGGTCGCCGTCGTCGCGATGGCCGCCAGCATCGAGGGGCTGCGCCGCAAGATCCACGACGACCTCGGCCAGCTCGGCACCGGCGTCTTCCAGGTCCAGAAGGAGCCGCTGTTCGGCGACCGCGACGACGCCGCGCTCGCCCGCCGCAAGGACTTCACGCTGCGCGACGTCGCGCTGCTGCAGGAGCACTGCCGCACCTGCCTCGAGGTCGGCGGCGAGACGTGGGACATCGAGCGCGACGTCCGCGCCGGCGACCACGCGATCCGCTCGTTCGCGCAGGTGGTCGGCGGCACCGCGGCGTTCTTCGACAACAACGGCTTCGCGCTCGGCGAGGGCCGCCTGTTCGACGAGGGCGAGGCGCTGGCCGGCGCCGACGTCGCGGTGCTCGGCGCCGACCTCGCCGAGATCCTCTATCCCGATCAGCCGCCGATCGGCCAGGCGGTGAGCATCCACGGCCGCCGCTTCCGCGTCATCGGCGTGCTCGCGCGCCGCGGCCAGCAGCTCGGCGGCTCGCTCGACAACCTGGCGGTGATGCCGATCGCCGCGTTCATGCCGATCTACGGCAGCAAGCGCACGCTGCACGTGACGATCCGTGCGCGCGACCCCGAGCACCTCGAGCGCAGCGAGGACGAGGTCGTCGCGCTGCTCCGGCGGGCGCGCGGGCTCGCGCCCGAGGCCGACAACGACTTCGAGCTGTTCTCGAACGAGTCGGTGCGCAAGACGTTCGACAAGCTGGCGACGATCGTCGCCGCGGCGTCGGTCGGCATCTGCACGATCGCGCTGCTCATCGGCGGCATCGGCGTCATGAACATCATGCTGGTGTCGGTCACCGAGCGCACCGCCGAGATCGGCCTCCGCCGCGCGCTGGGGGCGCGGCGCCGCCGCATCATGGCGCAGTTCGTCGTCGAGGCGCTGGTGCTCACCAGCATCGGCGGCCTGCTCGGCGTCGCCACCGGCGCCGCCATCGCCGCGCTCGTCCGCGTCCTGGTCGGCATCCCGACCGCGGTGCCCGCCTGGGCCGTCATCCTGTCGATGGTCTCCTCCGGCGGCGTCGGCCTCGTCTTCGGCCTCTACCCCGCCTACCGCGCCTCCCGCCTCGACCCCGTCGAGGCGATGCGCCGCGACTGACGGCTCGCCGGCGCGGTCGAGCCGCGCAGCGCGACCACCGCCCCGTCGACGGCCCGCTCGCCGGGCCGAAGCGTGCCAGGCTCCAGCCATGACGAGGAAGCAGATCACGGGGGTGCGGCTCAACGACTTCGCACCTGCGACCGGCTGGGAGGTCGGCCACATCGAGCGCTTGACCTGGCTCGAGGACGGCAAGAGCTTCCCGCACGAGGAGCCGCGCGAGCAGATCGCGCGGGCGGTCAACGCCGGCGAGCCGTACTACGTCCGGACACCGGACGGCCGCGAGGTGGACGTGAAGGCCCACCTCCGCCACGGCAAGTACTTCCTCAGCGCGGTGCCAGGCGCCGGCGAGCCGGATCTGCTGCTGGCGCTGCCGGTCCACCGGCGCTGACGCCGGCGCGGGACCGGCCCCGGGTCCCGCCGGCCTGGCCGTCGAGGGTCCGGTGGGCCGCGCTGACCGCGCACGACGTGGGCCCGGCGCCGGCTCCGCCCGGGCGAGCGGCTGCGCCACGGCGGTCGACGGCGCGGCCGTGGAAGTCACTGGAGCCACGTCACCGCGGCGGGCATGACCCTTGCTCTACCGAGGGGGATGCAGGCTCTCCGCAAGGTCATGCAGGTCACTCCACCGCCTGCCCTCGTCGAGCAGGTGCGCACCCGTCGCGACGAGCTGATGCGCGCGCTCTACCGCACGCAGCTCACCGCCTCGACGCGGGCCGACATCGAGCACGCGCTCGCGGTGCTCGATCTGATGATGTCAGGCGACCTCGGCCAGCTCTCCGACATGGTCAGTCGCGATCTGACCGCCTGGCTCGAGACGAACAAGTTCCTCGGCCTCGGCGCCGGCAGCGCGGCGGGCACGGACCCGGCCGCGGCCGCCGCGCCCACGCTGACCGTCGTCCCCGCGGTGACCGCCGAGGACGCCAACCAGCCGCCGCCGACGCCGGTCGTCCCCGACGACGTCAGCTTCCGCACCTGACCGCGGCCGGCGGGCTCCGTCATGGCGGCGCCCCGCGGGGCGGCGCGGCGGCGCGGCGGCGCTACAGGGCGGCCTCGATCGCGTCGGCGAGGGTGCGGAGGACCTTGAGCCGGGCGAAGTACTTGTTGTTGGCCTCCACGAGCGTCCACGGCGCGACCTCGGTGCTGCAGCGTTCGATCATCTCGCAGACCGCGACGTTGTACTGGCTCCACTTGTCGCGGTTGCGCCAGTCCTCGCTCGTGATCTTGTGCTGCTTGAACGGCGTCGCCTCGCGCTCGCGGAAGCGGCGCAGTTGCTCGTCGAGGCTGATCTGCAGCCAGAACTTGACGACGACCGTGCGGTTGGCGACCAGCTCCGCCTCGAACTCGTCGATCTCGCCGAACGCGCGCATCCAGTCGGCCTCGCTGCAGAAGCCCTCGACGCGCTCGACCAGCACGCGCCCGTACCAGGAGCGATCGAAGATCGCCATCCGTCCGCGCTCGGGGAGCTGCCGCCAGAACCGCCACAGGTACGGGCGCGCCTTCTCCTCGTCGGTCGGCGCGGCGACCGGGACGACGTCGTACTGGCGCGCATCGAGCGCCTGCGTGACGCGCCGGATCGCGCCGCCCTTGCCGGCGGCGTCGCAGCCCTCGAAGACCGCGACCACCGACAGCTTCTCGAACCGCTTGTGGCGCGTGAGGCGGTTGAGCCGGCCCTGCAGCGTGCCGAGCTCGTCCTCGTACGTCGCCTTGTCGAGCGGCTGGTCGAGCTGGAGGCGGTCGAGCACCGACACGCCGTCGAGCGGCTCGAGGCGCGGCGGCGCGCGCAGCTCGCGCACCGGCGGCGACGGCCGGTCGAGCCGTGCGCGCAGCGCCTCCAGGATCGACGAGCCGATCGTGAGGGCGCGGTAGCGCTCGTCGCTGCCCTCGACGACGCGCCACGGCGCCTCGGCGGTGCTGGTCGCGCGCAGCAGGTGCTCCGCGGTCTCCTGGAAGCGATCGTAGAGCTCGAGGTGCTTCCAGTCGGTGTCGGTGACGCGCCACGCGGTGCGCTTGTGGCGGGCGAGCGCCTTGAAGCGGCGCGCCTGCCCCTCGCGCGACAGGTGGAGCCAGAACTTGAGCAACAGCGTGCCCTCGTCGGTGAGCATCTGCTCGAAGCGCAGGATCTGCTCGACGTGCTGATCGAGCTTGCTGCGCTTGATGTCGCCGTAGACGCGCTGGAGGAGCGGCCGCGAGTACCACGAGCCGACGAAGATCGCGATGCGCCCGCGCGGCGGCAGCGCGCGCCAGAACCGCCACATCGGCGGCCGGCCGGCGAGCCCTTCCTCGTCGACGGGGCGCATCGCGTTGGTCTGGATGTGGCGCGGGTCCATCCACTCGTTCAGCAGGTTGAGCGTCTCGCCCTTGCCGGCGCCGTCGACGCCGCCGATCAGGATCACCGCCGCGCACGGCTTCTGCTTCACCAGCTCGTACTGCGCGGCGAGCAGCGCGTGGCGCAGCAGCGGCTCCTCGCGGTCGTACCGCTCCTTGTCGATCGTGTGCCCCAGCTCGGCCGACTCGAACATCCACCGACGGTAGCGCGATCAGCCGCGGCGGGGCGGGGGGCGCGACAGCGCGACGGCGAGGGCCTCGAGGCTGTCGAGGTCGTGGACCGGCCGGTGCTCGTCGACGTTGGGCAGGAGCGCGCGCACGCCGCCGGCCTTCGGCTCGAAGCCGGCGTAGCGGAGCAGCGGGTTGAGCCAGATGAGGCGGCGGCACGAGCGGCGCAGGCGGGCGACCTCGTCGGCGAGGCCGGCGGGATCGTCGCGGTCGAGCCCGTCGGTGACGAGGAGGACGATCGCGCCCTGCGCCAGCACGCGGCGCGACCAGTCGCGGTTGAACGCGCGCAGGCAGGCGCCGAGCCGCGTCCCCGACGACCAGTCGCTGACCTCGCGCCCGCAGCGGGCGAGCGCGACGTCGACGTCGCGGTGGCGCAGGCTGCGCGTCACGTTGGTCAGGTGGGTGGCGAACAGGAAGACGTGGCCGCGGCCGCGGTGGCGCAGGAGCGCGTGCAGGAACCGGAGCAGCATCTCCGAGTAGCGGCCCATCGACCCGGAGATGTCGCAGAGCGCGACCACCGCCGGCGGGCGGGTCAGGCGGCGGCGCCGGTGCAGCTCGAGGACGACGCCGCCCCGCCGCAGCGCCGCGCGCACCGTGCGCGCCGGATCCAGCTCGCGGCCGCGGTGCGTCGGGCGCGTGCGCCGGGTGACGAGCGGCCGCACGCCGAGCTCGAAGCGGCGCACGAGCGCGCGGGCGCGATCGAGCTCGTCCGCGCTCAGCTCATCGAAGTCGCGCGTGCGCAGCACCTCGTCGGCCGAGTAGGCGAGGAAGGTGTCGACGCGCGGCGGTTCCGGGCGCGGCGCCGGCGGCGGGGCGGTCGGCGCCGGCGGTCGCCACGCCTCGCTGAGCCGCCGCGAGACCGTCCGCGACGTCGGCGTCTTCATCTGCGGCAGCAGCAGGCCGAGCGCCGCGTGGGCACCGAACGGGTCGCGCCAGAACAGGCGGAACGCCTCGTCGAACAGCTCCTGCTCGGCCTGGTGGCGCACCAGCGTCGTGCGCAGCGCCGCCTGGAACTGCTCGCGGCGCAGGACGTCGACGGCGGCCACCGCCTGCTGCGCGGCGAGCGTGTCGCCGGGCCCGAGCTTCAGGCCCGCGCGCCGGAGTAGTCGCACGAAGTGCGCGACGTTCGCCGCCAGCCGCTGGCCGCTCGGCTCCGCGATCGCCATGCCGTAGCGTACGCCGCTTTCGCGTGGGCCCGGTGCCCGGCGGGCGCCGCGCGAGGACGCAACCGCGGAACACGCCGGTCGATAGCCGCGCCATGACCGACGACCAGGCACGGGCGGTGATCGAGGCGCTCCTGAAGATCGTGAGAGGCGAGGTCACGGCCGACGGCCGCGACGAGGTCCCCGGCCCGGTGCGCGTCTCGGTCGGAGCGATGGCCGGGCGACGGCTCGAGCTCGCGATCGTCGAGCGCACCGACGGCCCCGCCGTGCGCCGGCTCGTCCTCGAGCGCGGCGACGCCCGGCTGGTCGTCACGCTCTCCCTCGATCCGCGCGCCTGGCTGCCCGCCGGCGACGCGCGCCTCGAGGTCCCCGATCGCCGAGCCGGCGCGGCGTTCACCGACGCCATCGCCGAGCTGTTCGGCTCGCCGCTCGACCGCGCGTCGCTGCCCGCCGGCGACCTGCCGCCGGTCCCGATCGACGGCGCCTGGGTGGCCGTGGGCCGCCAGCGCGACGCCGACGGAGTCGCCTGGGAGGCGCTCAAGCTGTCGGCCGGTGATGGCGACACCCGCGGCGACCTCTTCCTCCGGCTCGCCGAGCGCCGGGCGGTCTTCAGCGAGAAGGGGTCCGGGTACCGGCACGCGTGGATCGCCATGCTCGAGCGCGCCTTCGGTCACGCGCGCGCCATCGCCACGCGCCGGCTCGTCGGGCTCGCAGGCGGCGCGAGCGTCACCGTGCCTCCCGACTGGCTGGTGACCGCGCGCGCGAGCCACCACCGCGTCACCGATCCGCTGGCTCGCGCGGGCATCGACCTGTCGTGGCTCGGCGTCGGCGCGGTGCCCGGCCTGCCGCCGGCGCGCGATCGCCTGCGCACGGTGCTCGACGCCAACGACCTCGCCGCCGTCGAGATCGTCGCCATCGATCGCGGCGACGTCGACCTCGCGTCCGCCGCGTACGAGCGCGACTCGTTCGACTCCGAGGGTGGCCCGCGCCGCCTCGCGCACCACCGCGTCGTGCTGGCCATCGGCGAGGGCGGCCAGCTCCTCGTCACCGCCTCCGCGTGGCCGGAGGATCTCGCCTGGTTCCTCCCCGCCTGGCACGACCTCGTCTCCACCCTCCGCGTCCCGTGACCGGCCGCCGCTGGCCCCCCGCGGCGCCGCGAGGTCCCGCCTGGCTCCACCGTGCTAGCGTCGCCGCGTGCGCATGACGCTGGTCCTCGTGGTCCTCGCCGCCTGCGCGACCCACGACGCGACCTCGACGCCGACACGCAACGTGCCACCACCGCGCGGCGCAGCATCGCCGCCCGACTCGCCGTTCGTGTTCGTGCCCGTGCCGATCGCGCGCGAGCTCGCCGGCGTGAACCTCGTGTTCGGCGTCGAGGTCGCCAGGGCCGGCCTCGCCAACCTGCTGCCGCCCCTGCCGGCGCAGTTCGGCTGCGTGCACGATCTCGTCGGCTCGATGGGCATCGTCGTCGCGGTCGACCCGCCCTTCGAGGCCTACGCCACCGGTCTCTCCGAGCCGACCACGCGCGCGTGCGTCGAGCAGGTCGCGTCGCTCGTCGGTGCATCCGGCCGCACCGCCGCCGACGGCAGCTACCTGCTCGCGCTCGGCGACCAGCAGCTCTCGCTGGCCTGGCGCGACGCCACGCTCGTCATCACGACGCCCGGTGCGCAGTCGCGACCGGCCGGACCCGCGGCCCCGGAGCTGCGCACGCTCGCCGCCCGCGTCCCCGCCGATGCCTTCCTGTTCATGCTCGCCGGCGCGTATCCCGACCACCAGATCCGCGACGTGGTCCTGTGGGTGCGCACCGTCCCCGACGGCTTCGAGGTCCACGCGCAGGCGGAAGGCACCGCGCCGGGCGCGGCTCGCCGGTGGCTGGCATCGCTCGTCGGGGGCTTCGTCGACGCCGCGAAGGCGCGCAGCGTCGCCGTCGACGAGCGCTGGTTCGTCTCCTCCGGGACCGAGCCGCAAGCCGTGCTCGACGTCCACCTGCCAAGGGCCGCCCTCCACCTGTAGCGACCGCCTCCTCCGCTGCCGTCAGGAGCGGCCCGCGCAGGGCACCAGGTGCAGCGCCACGTCGGGCGTCGAAGCGCCGCTCGCGGCGAGTCTGCCACGAGACGGGGCCGACGTGACGCCGGGGAGCCGCGAGGGGAACGGCGACGCGCGCCCCGGGCTGGGGCATCATCGGGGGCGATGACGTCGGGGCTCGCCGCGATGCTCGCGTTCGCCGGTGCCGCGCTCGCGGCCGGCGTGGCGGCGTGCGGCGGCAACCTCGACGTCGGCCTCCCCGACGCCGGCCCCGATGCGGCGGTCGACGCCGCGCCCGACGCCCGCCCGCCGCCGCGCGAGCTGACCGGCCCGGCGCGGGTGGCGATCACCTGCCCCGGCCCGATCCCCGTCGACGGCAAGGCCGACTGCACGATCGTCATCGCCTGGCCCGAGGGCGACGTCGTCTACGACGGCCCCGCCGGCATCGGCCTGCACGGCCGCTCGTCGCTCAACTTCCCGAAGCACCAGTACGCGATCGAGCTGCGCGGCCCCGACGGCACCGACCGCGACGTCGATCTGTTCGGCATGGGCGCCGACGCCGACTGGCTGCTCAACGGCGCCTGGCTCGATCGCTCGCTGCTCCGCAACAAGCTCGGCTACGACCTCGACCGCGCGATGGGCGGCGACGCGCCCGACTCGCGCTTCGCCGAGGTGACGCTCGACGGCGCGCCGCTCGGCGTGTTCCTGCTGTGCGAGCGGCTCGAGCGCGGCCGCGAGCGCATCGACATGCCGCGCGACGACGGCACCGGCAAGAGCTTCATCGTCATGGGCAGCGAGACCGGCATTCCGTCGATGGTGCAGGCGAAGAGCTGGGAGGTCGTCTATCCGACGCCGGCGCCGGCCGGCGTGGCGACGCGCCTGGCCGCCGTCGAGCAGGCGGTCCTCGGCCGCACCGACGCGATGTTCGACGAGCTCGATCTCGCCAGCCTCGTCGACTTCGTCATCCTCGAGGAGGCCATCAAGAACAACGACGCGTACTACCTCTCGCAGCACCTCTACACCGCCTACGACGGCAAGCTGCACGCGATCCCGTGGGACCTCGACCTGTCGTGGGGCCAGCCCAGCTACAACCACAACGAGCTGTCCGATGGCTGGCTGCTCTATCGATCGACCTTGATCGCCGCGCCCGCCGCACAGCCGATCTTCCACGACGCGCTCGTCGCCCGCTGGACCGCGCTGCGCCATGGCGTGCTCGCCACCGACGCCGTGCTCGCCCGCATCGAGGGCTATCGCCGCCTGCTCGGCCCGGCCATCGCGCGCAACTGGTCCGTCTGGGACATCACGCAGCCGCAGTCCACACCCGGCTTCCCGCTCTATCCGGTGACCTCCGCCGACGACGAGTACGTCCACCTCGAGGAGTTCGTCACCGCCCGCCTCGCCTGGATCGACGCCAGCATCGCCTCCTACTGACCATCACGCACGCCGCCGGGTCAGGCGGCCGGCTCGGCCTCGATCGCCTCGTCCGGCTCCGGGCGGCCGAGGTCGTGGAGGTACCGCGCGCAGCCCGCCAGCGCGGGCCAGAAGCCGGCGTAGTCGCGGTACTCGAGGCCCATCTCCGCGCAGGTCTCGCGCACGATCGGCGAGATGATCGGATAGAGGTAGATCGAGACGCTCGGGAACAGGTGGTGCTCGATCTGGTGGTTGAGGCCGCCCGACAGCCAGTTGCTCCACCGCGAGCCGGAGCTCCAGTTCGCCGAGCCCTGCACCTGCTGCACCGCCCAGTGGGCGCCGGCGCGGGGCACGAGCCCCTTCTGCAGGTGATTGACGATGAAGATGCCTTCCATGTAGTAGGCACCGACTGCCATCATCACGAGTGTGGTGGCCAGTCCGGCGAGCGGCCCGAGGAGGAGGACCGGCAGCACCACGTGCATCGCGACCCACAGGCTCTTCCACGCGATCGTCACCGCCCAGTCGCGGCGGCTGACGTGGAACGGCGCGTGGATCACCTTGCCGCGCCAGATGTGCACGAGGTCGGAGACGATCCACTTGGCGAGCCCGATCGACATGAAGCTGCCGAGCGTGAGGACCTGGATCCGGTGGAACGGGCGGCGCGGCAGCTCCGGGTGGAAGCGGAGCCACGGATAGGCGATCTCGGCGTCGTTGTCGCGGCCGCTGATGTTGGGCTGCGTGTGGTGCGCGACCTGGTGCGAGGCGCGCCAGACCAGGCTCGACCCGCCGGCCAGATCCATGAGCGAGCCGATCGCGGCGCTGCCCCGCGCGCGCTTGCCGGTCGCCGCGTGGTTGCCGATGTGCATCGCGAAGCCGAGCCGCGCCACGCACAGGCCGCCGATCACCGCCGCCACGTACGAGCCGTGGGTGATGCGCCAGTACCAGGCCGCCAGGAAGATGGCGACCAGGATCACCGACTCGAGGGCGAGCAGCCAGCTCCCGCTGTGGTAGTCGAGCCCGCGCTCCTTCAGCCGGTCGTCGACGCGCGTCCGCAGCCGGTCGAAGAACGCCGGGTCGCCGTACGGCTCGCGCGCCGCGCTCTCGAGCGTGCCGACCCGCACCGCCTTCTTCGCCAGCGCGCGCCGCGCGTGCTCGAGCGAGCGCCCCGGGTGGTACGACTCGAAGAGCGTCGTCGCCCGCCGGCCGGCGCCGAGCTTGAGGAGCCCGCGGCCCGGGTGGCGCGGGACGAAGGCGGTGACGTCGTAGACGACGCCGTCGATCTCCATCCAGTACGTCCCGTCACGGCCGTCGTGACGGGAGAGCTCGTCCAGGGAGATGGCGTCGGTGGGGCTCACGTTGGGGCGGCAGCATGCACCGAGCGCTGGCGCCACAGTGTCGGTTTGTGGTCACAGAATAAAGGTCGGACCGTGCGACCAGATGAACCTCGTTGTCGCGGATCCGGAACCGTGAGACAGAGGCCGCCCATGATGCACAGCGAGCCTGCCGCCGACGCCCGTCCCCGCCTCCCGTTCGGGCTGGAGCCGCCCGCGATGATGCGAGGCCTCCTCGACAAGGTGATGCCGGCGCTCGAGACCGTCCGCCGGCGCAGCGACGCCGAGGCGATCGTCACCGAGCTGTTCGGCCTCGCCGGCGTCACCATCGGCGGCAGCGCGCCCGGCGACATCCAGGTCCACGATCCTCGCTTCTACGAGCGGCTCCTGCGCGACGCCTCGATCGGCCTCGGCGAGTCGTACATGGAGGAGTGGTGGGACACCGACGCGCTCGACGTCTTCATCACCAAGATCCTGCTCGCCGACCTCCGCAAGAAGGTGAAGGGGAGCTGGCGGCTGAAGGCGCTCGCGGTCAAGGCCGCGGTGCTCAACCTGCAGTCGAAGGGCCGCGCGGCGGACGCGATCCAGGCCCACTACGACGTCGGCAACGAGCTCTACACGCGCATGCTCGACCCGCGCATGGTCTACACGTGCGGCTACTGGCGCACGGCGAAGAACCTGACGGAGGCGCAGGAGCACAAGCTCGATCTCGTCGCCCGCAAGGTCGGCCTCGCGCCCGGCATGCGCGTGCTCGACCTCGGCTGCGGCTGGGGCGGCTTCGCGTCGTGGGCGGCGGAGAAGTACGGCTGCTCGGTCGTCGGCGTGACGCTGTCGAAGGACCAGGTCTCGCTCGGCAACCAGCTCTGGAAGCACCTGCCCGTCGAGCTGCGGCTGTGCGACTACCGCGACGTCACCGGCCGGTTCGATCGCGTGGTGTCGATCGGCATGATGGAGCACGTCGGGCCGAAGAACCACCGCGAGGTCATGCGGGTCATCGACCGCTGCATGGTCGACGACGGCGTCGCGCTGTTCCACACGATCGCCTGCAACCGCAGCCAGGTGTCGGCGACGCCGTTCATCGACAAGTACATCTTCCCGAACGCGGTGACGCCGTCGCTCGCCCAGCTCGGCCGCGCGATGGAGGACCTCTTCGTCATCGAGGATCTCCACAACATCGGCCCCGACTACGATCCGACGCTGATGGCCTGGTGGGCGAACTTCGATCGCACGTACAGCGAGATCGCGCACACGTACGACCGCCGCTTCTACCGCATGTGGAAGTTCTACCTGCTCGCCGCCGCCGGCGCCTCGCGCTCGCGCGACGGCCAGCTCTTCCAGGTCGTCATGACCAAGCCGGGCCGCAAGCAGCCCGCCCACGTCCGCCAGATCTGACCGCACTCCGCGCCGCGCTCGCGCCGCGCGAGCGTGGCAGTCACGGCGTCTCTGACGATCACGAGCTGGCGGGAACCTCCCACGGCCCTCCCACGGCCCTCCCACGGAAGGGGTGAGTGATGAGCAGCGTGATGCCGCAGATCCGCAACGTCGTGCACCTGATGCTCGAGAACCGGTCGCTCGACAACCTCCTCGGCTGGCTCTACGCGAACGGCTCGCCGTCGAGCTACTACCCACGACCGCCGGATCTGCCGGCGCCGTACAATGGCCTCCTCCCCGGGGTCTACTTCAACCCTGCCAGTTCGCTCACCGGCGTCAAGCGCTATCCGGTGGTCCCGATCCCCGACGCTCACGCGAGCGCCGCGGTCCCGGCCTACGACCCGTACGAGGCGATGCGCGAGGGCTCGGCGTGGAACGGCGTCATGAACCAGCTCTTCGGCGATCAGACGATGATCGGCGGCATGCCGGATCATGGTCAGTACGCGATGATGCACGGCTTCCTGCAGGACTACTACGCCCGCTACATGGTGAGCTGGCAGGGCCTCGACATCCTGTGGACGTACGACGCGCAGCAGGCGCCCAACATCAACCTGCTCGCCCAGCAGTACGCGGTGTCGGACCGGTGGTTCTGCTCGGTGCCGACGCAGACCAACCCGAACCGGGCCTACTCGCTGTGCGGCACGTCGCTCGGCCGCGAGGCCAACGCCAACCTGCAGGCGGTCGAGCAGTACGACGTCCGCACGCTGTTCAACGCGCTCGGCGAGGCGGGCAGGTCGTGGGGCCTCTACTACGAGGACGTCTGGCAGCAGGGCCAGTGCTTCACGCAGTACACGTTCCCGCAGCTCTCGTCGGCGCCACACGGCGAGATCGCGGCGATGTCGCAGTTCTTCAGCCGCGCGCAGGCGGGCACGCTGCCGGCGTTCACGTACCTCGAGCCGAAGTGGGGCTACGGCAAGGGCAGCTTCTACGTGCAGGGGCACGACTACCACCCACCGACGCTGATCGGGCCAGGCGAGGCGTTCCTCGCCAGCGTCTTCGTGGCGCTGTGCAACGGCCCGCAGTGGGGCAACACGCTGTTCGTCGTCACGTTCGACGAGCACGGCGGCACCTACGACCACGTCGCGCCGCCGTGGGGCGCGATCAACCCCGACGGGATCCACGGCACGAAGTGGGGCTTCGACTTCCAGCTCTACGGCGCGCGGGTGCCGACGCTCTTGATCTCGCCGTACGTGGCGCAGGGGACCGTCTTCCGCGAGCCCACCGGCAGCGCGCACCCGTACGACCACACGTCGTTCATCCGCACCGTGCTCGAGTGGGCGGGCGTCGATCCGGCGTCGGCCGGCCTCGGCAACCGCGTGCCGGTGGCGCCGCGCTTCGACGGCGTGCTGTCGCCGACGCCGGTCAACACCTTCCACGTCGCCCCCGGTGGGATCGTCGACGGCAAGATCGTCAGTGCGTCCATGGCGGGCGCGCCGGTCGAGGTCCGGGCCGCGGCCGCCCCGCCGTCGAAGGAGGACCTCGGGCCCCTGGGCTCGCCGCCTCCTGCCGAGCGGCTCGACGACGGCCTGTTCGCCGGCATGCCGTTCGCGAGCGTGCGCCACATCCTCGGCGCCGCCGAGACGCTGGCCGACATCCACGCCGGCATCGCCCGGTTCAAGGCCGACCCGCACGCCTTCGAGTCCGCCGTCGCCTCCGGCCACACCCCGCCCTGACCCGGCGCCCCGCCCCGCGCGGCCAGCTCGCCAGGGCCGAGCAACGTTCCGGCCGGCGACCCGGCGCGCGTCCCGGCGGCGGCGAGCTCCGCGCCGCCTGGCCGCGGTGAACCGGCGCGACGGATATCCCGGCCGACTACGATGCGGCGATCGTCCTCTCGCGCGACGATGCGCATGCCAACGTCCGCGACACCGAGGCGTTCCGCGCCGACGTCCTCGCGTTGCTGCGTGCAGACTGCTGGCTCCCTCGTCCCGAGCCGTGATCGCGCAGCGCTGCGCCGCGAGGCCGATGGCCCGGGCCGGCAAGTGCGGGCGCGCGACGTCGGTGGGCGAAGGTGGCGCGAACGGGAAGATGATCGCAGGGCGATTCCAGCCGCGGACCTCACGATCGTGGTCGGCGGCGGTGAGGGTCGCGGCGAGCGCCGCGGTGGCGAAGACGTGGTCGAGCCGACATGCCGCGCTTCCGCGCGAAGGCCCAACCGGCGGCGAAGCAGGTGTAGTGGCCGCCGTCGTCATGACGCCGGCGGAAGCGGTCGTGCAGGTGCGCGCTCGCGAGCGGCCGGCGCCACGCGAGATCCTCCGGCCGCCCGGTCAGGTGCTCGGCAATCCGTAATCATCGCCGGCGAGGCGAGGTCGCGCGCCTCGAAGTAGATGCTGAAGTCGCCGGCGAGCACGACGGCGGCGGCGACGCCGAAGCGCGCGTCGTGGTCGTAGCGCAGCGCGTCAAGCAACGGGCCTCGCCGATCGCCATCCAGGTCAGCACGTGGACGTTGTCGATCCAGACGTCCCGGAGCCGACCGACGAGCCGGCGGCCCGGCTGCTTCTCAGCTCGTCGAAACGCAGGCACGCCGATCGCCACGTCGGGCATCGGCTCGCGCGTGACCGTAGCCACGCCAGCGTAGCCGCCGGAGCCGGCGGCGGGACGTGGTAGCCGCGTTCCTCGAACGGCGCGCACGGAAACGCCTCATCGCCGACCCGCGTCTCCTGCAGGCAGAACACGACGGGCGCGCGCCCGTCGAGGTACCGCAGGACCAGCGGCGGCCGCGCCCGCAGCGAGTTGACGCGCCAACGCGCGCTCGTCAGCACGCCGGCTTGTAGCCGACCGCGCCCCTGCCGGCCACCCGATGTTCGGCGGGAGGTGAACCGATAAAGGCGCGGCCGAAGGGTGGCCTAGTATCAGTGCGCGTTCCGCGCCTTCGCTTAGCGGAATCGCGCTCCGAGAGGTGGATCCCGATCGCTGGCAATGCTACTCGTCTGTTCAGGTGACCGCACCATGAGCGACGGCAGTGCGATCGAGTGGACGGATGCCACGTGGAACCCAGTCCGCGGGTGCACCAAGGTGTCGCCGGGCTGCAAACACTGCTACGCCGAGACGTTCGCGGAGCGCTGGCGAGGGATCGCAGGACATCCGTACGAGCAGGGCTTCGACCTCCGCCTTGTGCATGAGAAGCTGGACGAGCCTCTCCGCTGGAAAAGGCCACGCCGGATCTTCGTCAACTCAATGAGCGATCTCTTCCACGAGCAGGTCGACGAGACATTCATTGGGCGGGTGTTCGACTCGATGAACGCGGCGAGCTGGCATACCTATCAGATCCTGACGAAGCGCGCCGAACGGATGCGATCGGTGACGAGGCGGTTGCATCGAGAACGAGTCGAACATCCGCACATCTGGCTCGGCGTCAGCGTGGAGGACCGTCGGTACGGACTACCCCGGATCGATGTGCTTCGAGACGTGCCGGCCGGGCTGCGGTTCCTGTCGGTCGAGCCGCTGCTGGAAGATCTCGGAGAGCTCGACCTCGACGGAATCCATTGGGTCATCGTGGGAGGCGAAAGTGGCCCCGGCGCTCGGGCGATGCGATCGGAATGGGTGCGTTCCATACAGCAGCAGTGTGCGGAACAGGGTGTTCCCTTCTTCTTCAAGCAGTGGGGCGGTGTGCAGAAGGCCAAGTCCGGTCGCGAATTGGCCGGCCGTACGTGGAACGAATTCCCGACGCCGTCCTTGAATGGCACAGCGTCAGGCCCTCGACGTCATAGCGCTCTGGTATCGATACCGTAGTAGTCAGATCTTCAGCGTGGGAGCACATGGACGCATCATACGTGGGGCGAGAGCAGAGCGCCGCGAAGCACCTCATGCTTGCGCGATACCTGGAAAGGCTCGCCTACAAGATCGGCCTCTTTCGCCGCGATGTGACGTTGAACTATGTCGATGGCTTCGCAGGTCCATGGGAGTCAAAGTCCGCAGACCTCAGCGATACGTCGCCCTACTTGGCATTGAAGACACTCCTTCAGGTTCGCGGCGAGCTTGAGAAGCACGGTTGCGAAGTAGTGGTGCGCGCCTTCTTCGTGTCCCTGAAGCAGGAAGATGCCACGCGACTACGGTCGCTCTCCTCTTCCTTCTTGGGCGCTCACGTGGATGTGGTCGCGAGCACGTTCGAGGCGGCGGTAGCCGCTGCCAGCGTGTTCGTCCGCCAGGGACGGAATCCGTTCGCCTTCATCTTCATCGACCCAACGGGATGGACTGGTTTCGGCATGCGCACCATCGCACCGCTGCTTGCCGGGAACGACAACGAGGTACTCATCAACTTCATGACGGGCGATATCATTCGCTTCGTCGACAAGGACGAACCGCAGTATCTGAGCACGTTCGTCGATCTCTTCGGTGATGAGGCCTACCGACATCAGTGGGCCGGTCTGCGCGGGCTGGATCGCGAAGACCAGATCGTCGCTACCTATTGCGACCGTGTCCGCCGGGCTGGAGGCTATCGGCACTGCGTGAGCAGTGTCGTCCTCAACCCGACGGCGGATCGCTCGCGCTTTCACCTCGTGTACGGAACCCGCAGCGACGAAGGACTGGTGACCTTCCGAGAGATCGAGCGCGGCGGCTTGGCGTTCCAGCGAACTACGCGGGCATCCGCGAAGCAGCGGAAGGAGGAACAGCGCAGTAGACAGTCCTGGATGTTCCCCGCAGACGACCTCGTGTCCTCGACCTACGAGGACGAACTTCGAGAGCGGTATGCCACGAAGGCGTGGGCGCACATGGACGCGATGGTGACCGCCACAGACACCATGATCTGGGACGAGTTGGTCCTCGCCGCGCTGCAGGTACCGATGATCTCGGAGAACGACGTAAAGGAATGGGCGAGGAAGCGAGCACAGGCGGGCGTCATCGAGCTCGTGATCCCAGCCGGGACGCGCGTACCTAAACGAAAGCGCGGAGACCGCGTCCGGCGACTGTGAAGGCTTGTCCGAACCGAATCTGTCAGCGGGCGGGCGAGGCGGTGCGGGCGGCGTCGGTGAGCGCGCGCGCCTGCGGGCCGGTGATGCGGGCGAGGTCGTCCTGGTACTTGAGCAGGACGCCGAGCGTGGCCTCGACGGTGGCGGGGTCGAGCTCGACGCAGCCGAGCGCCACCAGCGCCTGGCCCCAGTCGAGCGTCTCGGCGACGCCGGGGATCTTGAAGAGGTCCGCTGCGCGCAGGCGCTGGACGAACTCGACGATCTGACGGCCCAGGGCCGGGGGCACCTCCGGCGCGCGCGCGGCGAGGATCGCGAGCTCGCGCTCGGCCGTCGGGTAGCCGAGCCAGTGGTAGAGGCAGCGCCGCTTGATCGCGTCGTGGATCTCGCGCGTGCGGTTCGACGTGATGACGACGATCGGCGGCGTCGCCGCGCGGATGGTGCCGAGCTCCGGGATGGTCACCTGGAAGTCGGACAGCAGCTCGAGGAGGAAGGCCTCGAACGGCTCGTCGGTGCGGTCGAGCTCGTCGAGGAGCAGCACCGGCGGGCCGGCCGGATCGGGCGCCAGCGCCTCGAGCAGCGGCCGCCGCAGCAGGAACCGCTCGCTGTACAGCTCGCGCTCGAGCGCGGCGCGGCCCTCGGCCCCGGCGGCCCCCGCGGCGCCAACGCCCCCGGCGGCCCCGACCGCCCCGGCGGCCTCGGCGAGCCGGACGTCGAGCATCTGTCGCGCGAAGTCCCACTCGTAGACCGCCGACGCCACGTCGAGGCCCTCGTAGCACTGCAGGCGGATGAGCCGGCGGCCGAGCGCGGCCGCCAGCGCCTTGGCGACCTCGGTCTTGCCGACGCCGGCGTCGCCCTCGAGCAGCACCGGCTTGCCCAGCCGCAGCGCCAGGTACAGCACCGTCGCGAGGCTCGCGTCGGCGAGGTAGCGCTCCTGCGCGAGCAGCGCGGCCAGCTCGTCGACCGACGCGACCGCCGCCACCGGCGACACCGCGGCGCCCGATGCGGCGCCGGTCATCCGTTGCACGCGGCAGCGGCGCGGCGGGCCATGACGCCGACCAGGTGCGCCCGGTACTCCGCCGAGGCCTCGAGATCGCTCAGCAGCTCGTCGGCCCCCACCGACAGCCCTTCGATCGCCGCCGGCGTGAAGCTGCGATCGAGCGCCGCCTCCATCTCCGCCACCCGGAAGACCTTCGGCGCCGCGCCGGTGACCGCCACCCGCACGCCGCCCGCCGTCTGCGCCACGAAGACGCCGACCACCGCGTACTTCGACGCGCGGTGGCCGAACTTCGCGTACGCCGACGACCTCGGCACCGGGAAGCGCACCGCCGTCACCAGCTCGTCGTGCTCGAGCGCGGTCGTGAACAGCCCGGTGAAGAACTCCTCCGCGCCGATCGACCGCCGGTCGGTCACCACGGTCGCGCCCAGCGCCACCAGCGCCGCCGGGTAGTCGGCCGCCGGATCGGCGTGCGCCACCGAGCCGCCGAGCGTCCCGCGGTTGCGCACCTGCGCGTCGCCGATGCCGGCCGCCAGCGCCGCCAGCCCCGGGATGCTGCTGCCGACGTTCGCCGACGACGCGACCTGGTCGTGCGTGCAGCGCGCGCCGATCACCAGCTCCTGCCCCTCGATCCAGAGGCTCTGCAGGTCGGGCACGCCCGCCAGCGAGATCAGGTCCGACGGCTCGGCGAGGTCGAGCTTCAGCACCGGCAACAGGCTCTGCCCGCCCGCCAGCACCTTCGCGTTCGGGCGGGCCTTCAGCAGCGCGACCACGTCGGCCAGGGACGACGGACGGTGGAACTCGAACTCCTTCATCGTCAGGCTCCCTTCGCCGCGCGAGCGGCCTGGATCGCGCGCCACACCTTCTCGGGCGTGGCCGGCATCGACAGATCGGTGACGCCGAGCGGCGCCAGCGCGTCGAGGATCGCGTTCATCACCGCCGGCGGCACGCCGATGGCGCCGACCTCGCCGACGCCCTTCACGCCGAGCGGGTTGTGCGTGCACGCGGTCGTGTGGTTGCCGACCTTGAAGCTCGGCAGATCCGCCGCGCGCGGCATCACGTAGCTCATGTACGTGCCGTTCACGAGCTGGCCGTCGGCGTCGTAGATCGCCTCCTCGTAGAGCGCCTGGCCGATGCCCTGCGCCAGCCCGCCGTGGGCCTGGCCGTCGACGATCATCGGGTTGACGATCACCCCGACGTCGTCGGCGATCGCGACGTCGACGACCTCGACGACGCCGGTCTCCGGGTCGACCTCGACCTCGACGAGGTGCGTGCCGCCCGGGAACGTGAAGTTCTTCGGATCGTAGAAGGCCGACTCCTCGAGGCCGGGCTCGACCGTCTCGATCGGGTAGTTGTGCGGCACGTACGCCGCGAACGCGACCTCGCCGAACGCCTTGGCGCGGTCGGTGCCGACGACGCGGTAGGAGCCGTCCTTGAACTCGACGTCGCCGGCCGACGCCTCGAGCAGGTGCGCCGCGATCTTCTTGCCCTTGTCGATGATCTTGTCGAGCGCCTTCACGATCGCCGAGCCGCCGACCGCCAGCGAGCGCGAGCCGTAGGTGCCCATGCCGAACGGGATGCGGTCGGTGTCGCCGTGGACGACGTCGACGTTGTCGACCGACACGCCCAGCTTCTCGGCGACGAGCTGGGCGAACGTCGTCTCGTGGCCCTGGCCGTGCGAGTGCGTGCCGGTGAAGACCGTCACCGAGCCGGTCGGGTGGACGCGGATGTTGGCCGCCTCGTAGAGGCCCGCCCGCGCGCCGAGCGCGCCGACCAGCGCCGACGGCGCGATGCCGCACGCCTCGATGTACGTCGACACCCCGAGCCCGCGCAGCTTGCCCTTCGCCTCGCTCTCCTTGCGCCGCGCCGGGAACCCGTCGCGGTCGATCGCCTCGAGCGCGAGGTCGAGCGTCGCCTGGTAGTTGCCGATGTCGTACTGCAGCGCGACCGCCGTCTGGTAGGGGAACTGCTCCGGCTGGATGAGGTTCTTCCGCCGCAGCTCGATCGGATCGAAGCCCATCTCGCGCGCGGCCTTGTCGACCAGGCGCTCGAGCAGGTAGCTGGCCTCCGGCCGCCCCGCGCCGCGGTACGCGTCGACCGGCACCGTGTTCGTGAAGATCGCCTTCACCTCGACGTAGATCGCCGGCAGGTCGTACGGCCCCGACAGGAGCGTGCCGTACAGGTAGGTCGGCACCGCCGGCGCGAACGTCGACAGGTAGGCGCCGACGTTCGCGTACGTGTGCACGCGCAGCGCGAGGAACTTGCCGTACGCGTCGAGCGCGAGCCGCGCCTTGCTGAGGTGGTCGCGTCCGTGCGCGTCGGAGATGAACGACTCGCTGCGCTCCGCGGTCCACTTGACCGGCCGGCCGAGCCGCCGCGACGCCCACGTCACCAGCAGCTCCTCGGCGTAGTGGTAGATCTTCGAACCGAAGCCGCCGCCGACGTCCGGCGCGACGACGCGCAGCTTGTGCTCCGGCACCTTGAGCGTGAACGCGCCCATCAGGAG
>DASZXE010000970.1:0-2752 GCA_035546475.1 Kofleriaceae bacterium | reverse complement strand
GCAGCCGGATCTGGCTCCATACCCAACCCCTCCCCCGCAGAAGGCCGCGCTCACCCCATCGGCCTCGGCCCGCCACGCCCGCCCGCCCAGGGCCAGACAGGACGCCCCGCCCGCGCACCGCCGCATCGGTCGCAGCCGGATCTGGCTCCATACCCAACCCCTCCCCCGCAGAAGGCCGCGCTCGCCCCATCGGCCTCGGCCCGCCACGCCCGCCCGCCCAGGGCCAGACAGGACGCCCCGCCCACGCACCGCCGCATCGGTCGCAGCTGGATCTGGCTCCATACCCAACCCCTCCCCCGCAGAAGGCCGCGCTCGCCCCATCGGCGTCCCTCCACGGCGGCGCCCGCGTGCCGGCCCGTGACGCGTCGGCGTACGGGATCGGGATGGGGTCACCGAATCGGATCACGGGCGGGCCGGCGAATCGGATCACCGGGCCGGCCGGCGAATCGGAGCATGGGGCGGGTCGGCGAATCGGATCACGGGCGGGCCGGCGAATCGGATCATCCGATCGCGCCGGACCGCGGCGACCTGCCAGGTCGTGGCGACGGCGCCCCTGTTCCCCCTCGGCCGCCATCGCCGCCGTTGCGGCCCTCGCCGCACGTCGCACGCTCCTCCGCCCCGAGGGCCGAGTACGCGCATGGCCAAGAGGAGAGCGGCGGTGGTAAGCACGGCCGTGCCCGTGCCCGAGCCATGGACGGCGCCGCCCGCCGCGGCTGGCGCGACGGTGGCCGCGGCGGTTCGCGACGCCAGCGGCGAGCCGTGGACGGTGGTGAAGCGGTGGATCGCCACCGGCAAGGTGACGGTCGACGGCGAGGTCGTCACCGCGATCGACCACCGGCTGCGCGGCGGCGAGCGGCTCGAGGTCCGGCTGGCGGCTCCGCGTCCCCGCGACCCGGGGCGCGAGGGCGTCCTCGTCCACGACGACGCGCACGTGGTCGTCGTCGACAAACCGGCCGGCGTCTCGTCGGTGCCCTACGACGATCGCGAGACCGGCACCGCGATGGATCTGATCCGCGCGGCGTGGCGGCGCATGGGCCTCCGCGCGACCGCGACCCCGCTGCACGTCGTGCACCGCATCGACAAGGCGACCTCGGGCCTGCTGATGTTCGCCAAGAGCAAGCGCGCCGAGCTCGGCCTCGCCGCGCAGCTCCGCGACCACTCGTGCGAGCGCAGCTACCTGTGCGTGGCGCACGGCGCGGTGCCCGGCGGCCGCCTGGAGTCGAGGCTGGTCGCCGACCGCGGCGACGGGTTGCGCGGCTCGGCGAGCCACGCGGGTCAAGGGAAGCGCGCGGTCACGCACGTCGAGGCCGTCGAGGCGCTGCGCGGCGCCACCCTCTGCCGCGTCCGCCTCGAGACCGGCAAGACGCACCAGATCCGCATCCACCTCGCGGAGGCCGGCCACCCGCTCGTCGGAGAGGAGGTCTACGTGCGGGACTTCCTCGCGGCGGACGGCGTGCTCCTGGCGGCGCCGCGCCTGATGCTGCACGCGGCGACGCTCGGCTTCGTCCATCCGATCACCGGCGAGCGCCTCCGCTTCGACAGCCCGCTCCCCGCCGAGATGGCGAGCTGGATCGCCTCGCGCCGCCGCGCCTGAGCCGCGCGCGTCGCGTCGCGTCGCGTCGGCGCGGGCGGCCTCGTCGGCTCGCGCCGCCTCGTCCGAGCCGGCGCGCCACCGTCGCCCGCCTCGTCTGCACGGTCCCCGCGCCTCGCGGCTCCCTCGAGCTCGGCGGGCCCTCGAGCTGCGACGCACGGTTCCCGCGCGGGGCGGCTCCCTTGAGCTCGGCGGGCCCGGGAGGTAAGCTCGACTCCATGCCGGCCATCCTGGTCGGCGTTTCGCGTTTCGGCGCGCGCGATCGGCGGCGCGCCGCGCACACCACCGTCCGTCGCGGCGCGGCGCGTACCCTCGGGTCCGCATGGCCGCGGCCCACGTCAGGAGGCCTCGATGACCGAAGCTCGTCAGCCTGTGGACACGTCCGCCCTCGACTCGTTCACGTTCGAGCGCGCCGGCGCCCGCCTGTTCGCGGTCGCCGCCGGCGACGGCCCGCCGGTGATCCTGCTGCACGGCGGCCTGTCCGATCACCGCGGCGTGTGGCTCTACGCGCGCCCGATCGCGGAGCGCTTCCGCGTGATCGCGCCCGACCTGCGCGGGGCCGGCCGGTCGCACGACCGCGGCCCGCTGCGCTGGGAGCAACTCGCCGACGATGTCGCCGCGCTGGTGGCGCACCTCGGCCTCGGCCGCGCGGTCCTCGGCGGCGCCTCGTTCGGCGCCGGCGTCGCGGTGGCGGCGGCCGTGCGCCACCCGGAGATCGTCACCGCGCTGGTCCTGCTCACGCCGGCGTTCGCCGGCGGCGAGGTCGGCTTCACGCCCGCACAGCGGCAGGCGATGGAGGCGATGGACGCCGTTGGCCGCCGCGTCGTCGAGGAGGGCGTGCAGCTCCTCCACCCGCTGTTCGCGGCGCTGCCGGAGCCGGTGCAGGCGCGGGCGCGGGCGATGGTCGACAGCTTCGATCCCGCCAGCGTCGCGGCGACCACCCGCTTCCTGGCCGAGGGCGGCCAGCCGTTCGCGACCGGCCACGACCTCGAGGCGATCGACGCGCCGGTGCTGGTCGTCCCCGGCACCGATCCGACCCACCCGCGCGAGGTCGCGGAGATCTATCGCCGCCGGCTCCGGCGCTGCACGGTGCGGGACGTCGAGCAGCCCGGCTGGGGGCAGGCCGTGGTCGCCTTCCTCGACGAGCACGGCCTCGGCGGG
>DASZXE010000969.1:0-7601 GCA_035546475.1 Kofleriaceae bacterium | reverse complement strand
CGACCTCGCGCGCCACGCGGCTCACCTCCGACGCGAAGGCGTTGAGCTGATCGACCATGGTGTTGATCGTGTTCTTCAGCTCGAGGATCTCGCCCTTGACGTCGACGGTGATCTTGCGGCTCAGGTCACCGCGGGCGACGGCGGTCGTCACCTCGGCGATGTTGCGGACCTGGCCGGTCAGGTTCGACGCCATCGAGTTGACGTTGTCGGTCAGGTCCTTCCAGGTGCCGGCGACGCCGGGCACCTGCGCCTGGCCGCCCAGTTTGCCCTCGGTGCCGACCTCGCGGGCGACGCGGCTCACCTCGGAGGCGAAGCCGTTCAACTGATCGACCATCGTGTTGATCGTGTTCTTCAGCTCGAGGATCTCGCCCTTGACGTCGACGGTGATCTTGCGGCTGAGGTCGCCACGCGCGATCGCCGTGGTCACGTCGGCGATGTTGCGGACCTGGCCGGTCAGGTTCGACGCCATCGCGTTGACGTTGTCGGTCAGGTCCTTCCAGGTGCCGGCCACGCCGGGTACGACCGCCTGGCCGCCGAGCTTGCCCTCGGTGCCGACCTCGCGGGCGACGCGGGTCACCTCCGAGGCGAACGAGCGGAGCTGCTCGACCATCGTGTTGATGGCCTCCTTGAGCTGGAGGATCTCGCCGCGGACGTCGACGGTGATCTTCTTCGACAGGTCGCCGGAGGCGACGGCGATCGTCACCTCGGCGATGTTGCGCACCTGCGCGGTCAGGTTGCCGGCCATCTGGTTGACCGACTCGGTCAGGTCCTTCCACACGCCGGACACGCCGCGGACCTGCGCCTGGCCGCCGAGCTTGCCCTCGGTGCCGACCTCGCGGGCGACGCGGGTCACCTCCGAGGTGAAGACCGAGAGCTGATCGATCATCTTGTTGACGAGCTGCGCCGAGCGGAGGAACTCGCCCTCGAGCGGGCGGCCGTCGACCTCGAGCGCCATCGCCTGGCCGAGGTCGCCCTTGGCGACGGCGCCGACCGCGCGGGTCACCTCCGTCGTCGGCCACACCAGGTCGGTGACCAGGGTGTTGAGCGCCTCGATCTCGTCGGCCCAGCCGCCGACCGCGCCGGGCACCCGCATGCGCTCCTTCAGCTTGCCCTCCTTGCCGACGACGCGACAGACGCGCGCGGTCTCCGCGGCGCGCCGCTCGCTGACCAGCAGGATGTCGTTGAAGGCGTCGGCGATCTTGCCCTCGAGCCCGACCATGTCGGTCGGCATGCGGGAGCTGAAGTCGCCGTCCTTGAAGCGCAGCAGCGCCGAGAGCAGGTGCCGCTCGAACGACTCGTGCGCGGTGGTCCCGTTCCCGTTCCCGTTGCTCGCGTCGCGCGCCTTCGTCAGCTCGGCGCCGGTCAGGGTGCCGGCCGGCAGCGGGGTGGGAGACGGCGGCGGTACGAGGTCGGTGCTGTCGGACATCTCGGATCCCTCTTCCGCGGGCCGGCGTCCCGGTCACGCGGTGTTTGCTTGTCGCTACGCGCGGTTGCTTGGCAGTCGCCCCCGTCCCGCCCGCAGTCATGCAAGAAGCACACTAGCGGCTGAACGCAAGGTCGGCACGCGCGTCGTGGACAAGGCCGAGCGCGAGCCTCACGCGACCGGGCGGGAGTCGCCACGACTGTGGCGCAGCCGCACATCGGGCGCTGGCGCCCGCACGATCGGGCGCGATCGCCACACGACCGGCGGCGCGGCCGGACCCGGCGAGGCCGGGTTTCGTCAGGGAAGCTGGAGCAGATCGACGACCGTCTTCACGTCGATCGGCTTCACCAGGTGGTGATCGAAGCCGGCCTCGCGCGAGCGCTGGCGATCGGTCTCCTGGCCGTAGCCGGTGACCGCGATGAGCCGCAGCCCCGCGAGCGCCGGGTTCGCGCGCATGCGCCGGGCGAGCTCGAAGCCGTCCATCACCGGCAGGCCGATGTCGAGCAGCGCGGTCTCGGGGCGGAACTCCTCGACGACGCGCAGCGCGCTCGGACCGTCGCGGGCGATGCGGGTCACGTAGCCGCGCGACTCGAGCACCATCGACAGCAGGTCGGCGGCGTCCTCGTTGTCGTCGACGATGAGGACCTTGCTCCTCGGACGCGCCGCCTCGGGCGGCCGCAGCTCGGGGTTGGACGACGACGTGGCGGTCGCGCCCTCGCGGGCGGCAGGCAGCCGGACGACGAACTCGCTGCCCTTGCCGGGCCCGTCGGAATGAGCGCTCACCTCCCCATCGTGGAGCGACACCAGGTTCTTGACAATGGTGAGGCCGAGACCCAGGCCGCCTCGCGAGCGATCGATCGCCTGCGGCTGCTGCACGAACAGGTCGAAGACGCGCGGCAGCATGTCGGCGGAGATCCCGATGCCGGTGTCGCGCACGCGCAGCTCGATCTGGCCGCCGGTGCGCTGGGCGGTGACGTCGATGCGGCCGCCGCTCTCGGTGTACTTCGCCGCGTTGGTCAGCAGGTTGGCGATGACCTGCGCCAGCCGGCTGCGGTCGACGAACACCACCAGGCCCTGGCGCGGCACGTGGAGCTCGAGGACGTGGCGGCCGTGCTCGAGCAGCGGGCTGGCGACCTCGATCGCGTCGGCGAGCACCTCGGCCAGCTCGAGCCGCTCGCGCTCGAGCTTCACCTTGCCGCGGGTGATGCGGGAGACGTCGAGCAGATCGTCGACGAGGCGGACCACGTGGCGCACCTGCCGCTCGATGATCATCCGCTCGTGCTGGTGGGCGTCGCCGCCGCGCAGGGTCATGAGCTGGAGCGCGGTCAGGATCGGCGCCAGCGGGTTGCGCAGCTCGTGGCCGAGCATGGCGAGGAACTCGTCCTTCGACCGGTTGGCGCGCTCGGCCTCGGCGCCGGCCGCCTCGACGCGCTGGCGGGCGACCACCTGATCGGTCACGTCGTGGGCGAAGACGACGACGCGATCGATCGCGCCGGCGCCGTCGCGCAGCGGCTGGGCGGCGAGGCTGACGTAGCCGGGCGCGCCGGCCTCGGTCCGCGCGCGGGGCACCGGCAGCTCGTGCTGGGTCCACGGCTGGCCGGTGGCGATCACGCCCTCGATCATGGCGACGTTGCCCGCGCTGGCCGCGACGTCGCCGGCGTGCACGCCCGGCTCCGCGTGCGGCACCAGCCGGCGGAACGGCTCGTTGATCATCTCGAAGGCGAGGTCGCGCGCGCCGATGACGGCGATCGCGCTCGGCGCCGCCATGATGAGCGCCTCGAGTCGGTCGCGCTGGTGGGCGGCGTCGGCGCGTGCCCGCTGCGCCTCGCGGTAGAGCCGCGCGTTGTCGACGGCGACCGCGGCCCGGTCGGCGAGCGAGCGGGCCAGCGCCAGATCGGCCGCGCCGTAGACGCGGCGCGACTCGGCGGTGACGAACGTGATGACGCCGATCGTCCGCTCGCCGCGCCGGATCGGGACGCCGATGTACGAGTGCAGCGCGAGCTGGCGGATGAGGGCGAGGTGCTCGGCGTCGCGCGCGCCGGCCTCGATCAGCGCCGGCGGGATCTCGGCGATCATCTCCGGCTCGCCGGTCTCCAGGATGCGGAGGACGCCGGTGGCCGCGTCGGGATCCGGCGGGTAGCGGCGCTGGATGTCGTGCACGAAGTCGATCTTCGACGGATCGACGTGGGCGACCGCAAGGCGGCGGGGCCGGCCGTCGTCGGCGATGTCGACCGCGCACCAGTCGGCGATGGTCGGCACCGCCAGGCGGGCGACGGTGGCGAGCGTCGCCTCGTAGTCGAGCGACGAGTTGAGCTCCTCTGCCGCGCGGGCGAGGAAGTCGCGGCGGCGGTCCTCGAGGCGCTCGGCCGAGACGTCGCGGAAGACGAGGATGACGCCGACCAGCGCGCCGGCGCCGTCGCGGATCGGCGCCGCGCTGTCGTCGATCGGGACGTCGCCGCGCTGGCGGCTCTTCAGGATCGTGTGGTTGGCGAGGCCGACGACCACGCCGTCGCGCATCACCCGCTCGACCGGGTTCTCGGCGGGCTCGCCGCGGGCCTCGTCGACGATGGCGAAGACGTCGGCGAGCGGGCGGCCGGTGGCCTCCGCGACCGACCAGCCGGTGAGCTGCTCGGCCACCGGGTTCATGAACGTGATGACGCCGCCGCGGTCGGTGGTGATCACCGCGTCGCCGATGCTGCGCAGCGCGGTCGAGAACCACTCGCGGCTGACCCGCAGCGCCTCGTCGTGCTCGCGCTGCGCGGTGACGTCGCGGAACGTGTTGACCACGCCGGCCACCGCGCCGTCGGGGCCGTAGACCGGGTTGGCCTTCACCATCGAGTAGCGATCGCGGTCGGCGCCGCGGAGGCGGAAGCGGATCAAGCGCTCGGTCGACGGCCCGCCGCCGAGGACGATCCGGCCGGGCAGCTCGTCGCGCGGGAACGGCGCGCCGTCCTCGGTCAGGATCTGGTAGCGGCCGGCGACGTCGTCGGGGGCGGCCCGCACGAAGTCGTCGGCGTGCTCGAACGACATCAGGCGGGCCGCCGGCTCGTTGGCGTAGACCACCCGGCCGCGGACGTCCTGGACGGTGATCCCCTCGCCGACGCCGCCGAGGATCGCGCGCAGCTCCTCGGCGGTGGCGCGCGCCTCGACGGCGGCCGCCTTCGAGCGGGCCTGCTCCGCGTACAGGCGGCCCGCGATCCAGGCCGCCCCGGCGGCGGCCAGGACCAGCACGACGAACGGCGCGGCCGCGCCCACGACCGCGGCGAGGAGGAGCTCGAGGGCGCCGAGGACGGCGAGCGCGGCCGCGACCGCCAGCACGCCCCGTGCCGGCAGCCTCGACGGTCGGACCTCGTGAGCCGGCGCCGGCTCGGGACCGATCGGACGGAACATCGGGCGAGTTCCCTTGCAGGCTGCGTGCCGACCCGGCGGCGGCAACGGGCGGAAACGAGCGGTCCCGCAGAAGAGGCGGCCCGGGCGGTCGTTCGGCCGGCCATGAAACACGAGCTCCTCCTCTGCGCCGTGCTGGTCGGCGCCGCCCTCACCGCACGCGCCACCCGCGCCGACGCGTGCACCATCCACGGCAACGTCCAGGTCGTCACCTACTGGGACGGCTCGTCGGCGTACAACCCGGCGGTCAGCGGGGACGACCGCTGCAGCCCGAAGCCGGGCGGCGGCCAGACCTGCCAGCTCCAGGGCTACTACATCACGCCGTCGCCGACGCCGAGCGGCGCCTTGCCGACGGTGCTGTTCGTCCACGGCAGCGGCTCGACCATGCCGTCGCTCTACTGCGAGACGCTGAACGCGTTCGTCGACCGCGGCTACGTCGTCTTCGCGCCGGTGATGCGCGGCGTCGCCGGCTCGCTCGGCGGCGCGCCGAGCTTCGCCACCAACACCGGCGTCTACATCGAGACCTGGGCGTCGAACAAGGCGACGTCGTCGTGCGGCACCGCCTGCCAGACGGTCGCCTACATGAAGAAGGAGTCGCGCGACCTCGACAGCGCGATCCACTGGCTCGTGCAGGCGCACCCGACCCGCACCGACCTCGGCCGGCTCGCGCTGGTCGGCCACTCGTACGGCGGCGCGACGGTGACGATCGCGAACGCCAGCACGTCCTTGCTCACCTACACGCCGACGGTCGCCGTCAGCCTGTCGGGCGCCGGCATGAGCTGGTCGCCCGGCAGCGCGTGGGAGGACGGCCTGAACGACGCCGCCGACCACGCGCGCGCGCCGAGCTACTTCCAGCGCGTCCTCAACGAGTCGCCGATCGCGCCCAGCATCGGCTCGGCGCTCGAGCCGTACGACCACGTCGTCGCCGCCGGCGGCAACGCGCGGCTCGCCGCGTACGGCGCGTACACGCCGGTCAACACCAGCCTCTGCAACGACACCACCCCCAACTGGCACAACGTCCACTGCGCCTTCGTCAACGAGGCCGGTGGGGTCGCGATCTGGATCGACGGCGTCGTCCAGTTCTTCCGCGACTACGGGATCGAGTGAAGGAGAGACCACGATGAACCGCATCACCCTGTCCATGCTCGCCGTCGCCGCGCTCGCCGCCCTCGCGGCGGGAACGGTCCACACCGCCGCCGCCTCGTGCGACGTCACCGTCAGCGGCGCCGTGAAGCGCTACTGGCCCGCCAGCGGCACCACCAGCTACGCCGGCGATCCGCGCTGCGACAGCAACGGCGCCTCCTGCCACCTGTCGGGCTGGCTGTTCACGCCGTCGGGCGCGGGCCCGCACCCGGCCATCATCTACTCGACCGGCGCCGGCTGGACGCAGTCGCGCTTCGACGCGTGCGAGGTCGTGAACTACTTCGTGCCGAAGGGCTACGTGGTGTTCGTGCCGTACGCGCGCGGCGTCGACGACACCAGCGGCTCGAACCCGCTCGCGCCCGGCGAGGGCTTCCACAACACCGGCGTCAACCACCTCGCCGGCAACCCGACCTCGTACGAGGTGCTGGCCACGCTCGAGGAGGAGTCGTACGACCTCCAGCTCGCCTACGAGTACGTGCAGGGCCTGGCGAGCGTCGACCCGTCGCGCATGGCGCTGTTCGGCGCCGGCGTCGGCGGCACCCGCGCGTCGATGCTGGCGCAGGTGCCGCTGTGGACGCCGAACGCGCGCGTGCTGGTGAACCTGTCGGGCGCGGTGTGGGACTGGGGCGGCGACCCGCAGTGGGCGACCGACCTCGACGACGCGGCCGAGTACCACATCGGCGCGGCGCTCTACCAGGCGGTCGCGAACGAGTCGCCGTCGGGCGACTACACGCCGACGATCAGCCAGTTCACCAGCGCGGGCCGCTACACGTCGTCGCGGCCGGCGAAGCTCGCGCTGTATGCCGGCTTCGGCATCTCGTCGTCGGCGCAGGCGATCTGCACGAACCGCGGGTACAACGCGAACCGGTGCGCGAGCTTCACGTTCGTCACCGACGCCGCCCAGGTCGCGCGCTGGATCGACGTCGTCCACAAGTACCTCGTCCAGTACGGCGTCTGACGGGCTGGCCTGCGCGGGCGGCGGCGCGGACGATCGATCAGGCGCCGCTCGATCTCGCCCGCCGGTGCCGCGCCGCCGCCGCGCACGCGAGGGACGGTCGGCGGGGCGGACCGGTCAGATCTCGTTCTTGCGGACCGACAGCACCGCGTGCGAGGCGTCCTCGCGCTCGACCTCGACGCTGACCGCCAGCTCGTGGTTGTCGGGGAGCTCGAGCTCCCAGACCCGGCCGAGCTGGGTCGGCTCGTCGGCGTTCCACGAGGCGAGCTGCGGGCAGGCGGCGATCGCGGCGGTCCAGCGGTCGACGACCGGCTTGGCGTCGGTGCCGGGCGCGCCGACGACGAGGTCGCACTCGTAGGCGTCGGGGTAGGGCGGCTCGGACGTGAGGATGTGACACGCGGTCGTGTTGGCGACCTGGATGGTCGCCTCGAAGCCCGGGTTGTTCTCGACGGTGACCGGCTTGTCCTTGTTGCGCAGGTCGGGGAAGTTGTCGCGCGCCGACGCGATCAGCGGCTCGAGCTCGGCGCACACGTCGGCCGGCGGCCCCGCGGTGGCGGCCGCCGGCGTCGGCGTCGGCGTGGTGCCGGGGGGAGCGGCGCGGGGGCCCGTCGTGGCCGGCCTGAGATTCGTTCCGCTCGCTGAACCGAGGCTCGTCCGGCGGCTCGGCCTGATCACCCTTCGAGAACGAGACCC
>DASZXE010000968.1:0-2278 GCA_035546475.1 Kofleriaceae bacterium | reverse complement strand
CCCGGCCAGCGCCGGCTCCGCCCACGAAGGCTCCTCGGCGACCGCGAGCGCAGGCTCGGGCGCGAGCGCGGGCTCCGGCTCGAGCGCGGGCTCGGCGGCCGGCGCAGGCACCGGCGCCAGCGGCGGCGCGGGCTCGGCGGCGAGCACCGACTCGACGGGCAGCGCCGCGGAGCACACCGATCGCAGCCTGAAGGTGCCGAAGCTCATCGGCCTCACGCCGGAGAAGGCGAAGGCCGTGCTCGCGGCCGCCGGCTTCGACGACGGCGTCCTCGAGGAGAAGCCCGACCTGGCGTGCACGTACGAGGACGAGAAGCGCGACCTCGTGCCGGTGGGCACGATCTGCAACCAGGAGATCCCGCCCGGCGGCGAGCACATGTCGTACGCCAAGGTCCGCGTCGTCGTCGAGACCAACACGTGGGAGCACGGCGGCGTCGCGGCCGGCCGCGAGTGGCACCGCATGGTGAACGTCACCGGCCTGCGCCTCGACAAGGCGCGCGCGAAGCTGCGCGAGCAGGGCTTCACCGACGAGGAGTTCGAGGTCGTCGACGCGATGGGGAGCTGCGGGCGGGGCATCGTCTGCGACACGCGCCCGCACGCCGACATCCGCAAGTTCGTGAACCAGCCCGGCGAGATCCAGGTCGGCAAGTAGGGCCCGCCGGCCGGGTGGTATCGTGGAGGCATGAGGCTGCTCGCTGGCGCGGTGACCTTCGCGATCGGGCTGGTCGGCGTGCTCGGCGTGGCGAGCGTGGTCGGCGGCGGTGGCTGCGGCAGCGACGAGCTGCTGTACCTCGACGGCGGCGTCGACGCCGCGCACGGCGACGGGTCGCCGCTCGACGCGAGCGCGTGCGCCGGGCTCGACCTCGCGACCTGCCGGCGCACCGCGGGCTGCACGCCCAACCTGTGCCCCGGCTGCGGGTGCAGCGTCGGGTACCTCGGCTGCCTGTCACCGGGCGAGCCGCCGGCGCAGTGCCCCGCGCTCGGCTGCGACAGCGGCGAGTGCTGCCGCGACTCGTCGATGTGCCAGGCCGGCACCTGCGCGAGCCCCGGCGAGATCGTGTGCGGCGGCGCCTGCAACCCCGAGGAGGACACCTGCGCGCGCGACGCCGACTGCCAGACGACCGCCGGCGGCGTCGGCGGCGTGCCGGTCTGCGAGCCGATCCCGTGCTCGTGCAACGGCGCCCACCACTGCGTGCCCGGCTGCGCGAGCGACGAGAACTGCGATCAGGGCGAGACCTGCACGCCCGCGACCGGCCGGTGCGCGCCGAGCGCGTGCGACGCGGCGACGCCCTGCCCGCCCGACTTCGACTGCACGGGCGGCGCCTGCCTCCGGCGCGCGTGCGCCGACGACCTCGTCTGCGATCACTTCTGCGTCGACGGCGCCTGCCGCGACACGCTCGGCGACTGCCAGCCGCTCGTGCCTTGAAGCCGGCGGGCGCGCGCGATCAGTCGTCGAGGGCGCGGTCCTGGCGGCCCTTCTTGCCGCGAGGGGCGACGCCCTGGCTCTCGAGCTTCTTGCGCAGCGTGTTGCGGTTGAGCCCGAGGATGGCGGCGGCCTTCACCTGGTTGCCGCCGGTGCGCGCGAGGACGAGCTCGAAGAGCGGCCGCTCGACGCGCTCGATCACCTTCTCGTAGAGGTCGTGCAGCTCGTAGCCGTCCATCCGATCGAGGAAGCCGGACAGCTTGGCCTTCACCATCTCCTCGAACGCCAGCTCCTCGAGCGGCACCCGCTCGGCGACCCGCGGCAGCACCGCGTCGACGTCGCCGGCCTCGATGCGCGCGCCCTCGGTCTCGATCACTAGCCGCCGCACCAGGTCCTTCAGCTCGGCGACGTTGCCGGGCCACGGGTACTTGACCAGCCGCTCGTGCGCGCGCGTCGACACCGACAGCTTGCCGCGGCCGACCTCGTCGGCGTAGTGGCGGACCCAGCGCTCGACGAGCGGCGGGATGTCGTCGCCGCGCTGGCGCAGCGACGGCACGTCGATGCGGCGGACGGCGAGCCCGTCGTACAGCTCGCGCGACAGGATGCGCGCCGCCACCGCGCGCTCGAGCTCGAGGCCGGCCGAGCCGACCAGCCGGACGTCGTAGCTCTCGCCGGTGCTGTCGGCCTTGCGCCCCGCCGGCGAGGCCGCGCCCGCGCTCGCGCTCGCACCGGCGCCGGGGCCGCCCGCCGCGTCGGCGCCGCGCATCGCCCGCCGCAGCGTGCGCTGACCGCCGGCCGGCACGTCGCAGACGTCCTTCACGAGCAGCGTGCCGCCCTGCGCGGCCCGCAGCGCCCGCT
>DASZXE010000967.1:0-2258 GCA_035546475.1 Kofleriaceae bacterium | reverse complement strand
CGCGGTGGAGGCCGGCGACCGAGCCGAGCCGCAGCTCGCGCACGGCGACCAGCGCGAGGCGCAGCTCGAGCGGCAGCACGCCGCCGCGGTCGAGGTCCTTCGCGAGCGCGTCGCCGAGCGCCTTGTCGCCGCGGCCCCCGTCGGCGAGCCAGGTCGTCGCGAACGCGGCCGCGTCGGCGGCGGGCAGGCGGCCGAGCTCCACCCGCGCGCTCGGCGGGAACAGCGAGCCGGTGCGGCGCTCGAGCCGCGCGAGCAGGTGGACGCGCTCGGCCGGGCAGACGAACAGGAAGCGCGCGCGCCCCGCCGAGCGGCCGACCACGCGGGCGTACAGCTCGGCGAGCTCGTGCAGCGGGCGCTCGTCGCCCTCGAGCGCGCGATCGACGTCGTCGACGACGAAGACGAACAGCTCGCCCGGGTTGGCCGACGCCACCGTCCGGGCGAGGAAGGCCGACGGCGCCTCGCCGGCGGTCGCGCGCGCGCCGGTCGCCGCCATCGCCGCCGCCAGCGACTCGCCGGGCCGCAGCGGATCCGCGCAGACCAGCACCTGCACCTCGCGCTCGCGCAGGCGCGGCACCACCAGCGCGTCGACGAGCGACGTCTTGCCCACGCCGCCCTCGCCGTAGAGGAGGCCGGCGCGCAGCTCCTCGCCGGTGAGCAGCTTGACGAGCTCGTCGCGCTCGTGATCGCGGCCCGCGGGGCCCGGGTCGTCGTCGGGGCCCGAGGGAGCGAGCGCACGGAGCGGCGCCGGTGTGGACGGGATCGCGGCCACGCGCGGACCATATCAGAGCCGTCGCTCGCCCGCGCCGCCGGCGCGCCCGTGAGGTGGCCTCGCTGCTATGCTCGGCCGCGATGACGACACGTCCGACGAGGTCGGCGCTGCGCACACTCGCGGGCGGCGCGCTGGGGGCGCTGGTGCTGGGCCTCGCGGGCCACGCGCTCGCCGACCACCGCGACGCGCGGCTCGCCGTCTCGGTGTGGAGCACCGGCGGCGAGGGGTACGGCGGCCCCGGCGGCGGCGCCTTCGTCGTGCAGCGCCGCGACGTCGACGTCGACGCCGGTGGCCTGGCGCGCTTCCCCGGCGTCGCGGCGACCATCGACCCCGCCACCGTCGAGGTGCGCAGCCTCACCGACGCCGGCGCCTCGGTGGTCGAGCAGCGGCTGATCGGCGACCAGGCCCGCCCCGACGAGCTGCTCGCCCACCAGGTCGGACATCCGGTGACGGTGACGCTCGAGCACGGCGAGGTGAAGGGCGTGCTGCGCGCGGTGTCGTTCGCGTTCCTCGCGATCGAGACCGACGGCCCCGGCGGCAAGGCGATCGAGCTGGTCCGCCGCGGCGATCAGCTCCTCGACCTCGCGTTCGGCGCCGTCGACCTCGCGACCGAGCCGACCCTGCAGTGGACGCTCGCCGGCGCCCACGCGGGCACCCACTCGATGGAGGTCAGCTATCACGCCGACGGGCTGTCGTGGACGCCGAGCTACACCGCCGTGCTCGGCGACGACGACGCGGTCGACTTCAGCGCGTGGGCGACGATCGCGAACCGCAGCGGCCTCGATCTCGACGGCGCGCAGGTGACGCTCATGTACGCCGACCCGTCGCACGCAGCGTCGCCGCCGACGGCGTTCGCGCTGGCGCGGCCGGTCGACCTCGCCGCCGATCACGATCTGCAGGTCGAGCTGACGCCGCGGCGCACCGGCGTCCACGGCAAGCGCGTCACCGTCTACGAGGCGGCCGCCGATCTGTCGGCCGGTTACACGACGACGCCGGCCGCCGACTGCTACGGCTACGCGCCGACCGGCGCCAGCTCGGAGCTGGCGCTCGAGCTCGACGGCGGCGGGACGGTGCTGCCGCCGGGCCGCCTGCGCGTGCTGCGGCGGAGCGGCGCCGACACGACGCTCGCCCGCGACGACAAGCTGCGCGTCGACGCCGGCACCGGCGCGATCCGGATCAAGCTCGACGACGACGATCAGGTCACCGGCGACCGCAAGCAGGACTCGTGCGAGGCGGATCCGACGGGCCGCGCGCTGCGGGAGGCGATCACCGTCAGCGTCACCAACCACGGCAAGGCCGCCGCCGACGTCGTCGTGCGCGAGTACCTGTTCCGCTGGCGGAACTGGCACATCGAAGCCGAGGACGTGAAGGGCGAGCGCGCCGGCGCGCAGGCGCAGGAGTACCGGCTGCGGGTGCCGGCGGGGGGCAACCGCACGGTCAGCTACACCGTCGTGTACGCGTGGTGAGCGGGCGGGCGGCGGCCGCGGCC
>DASZXE010000966.1:0-14023 GCA_035546475.1 Kofleriaceae bacterium | reverse complement strand
GGCGGGCGGAGCCATGCCCGGCATCGGCCCAGCGGCCGGCGGCGGCGGCATGCCCGGCAGCCCGGGCCCGCCCACGCCGGGCGCGATCATGGTCTTCTGCGGGCCGCCCACCTGCGGCGGCGGCCCCGCCTGCGCGGCGACCTGGCTGGCGGCGGCGCCCGCGTTGAGCTCGGTCAGCACCTGCTGGCAGACCTGCATCATCTCGCCCGACGACTGGAAGCGGCGGCCCGGGTCCTTCTCGAGCGCCTTGCGGACGACGTTGACCACCGACGACGGCAGGCCCGCCGGCAACGGCGGCACCTCGGCGCGCAGGTGCATCTGCAGCACCGCCATCGGGTTGTCGTCGTTGAACGGCACCTGGCCGGTCAGCATCTCGTAGCCGAGGATGCCGAGCGCGTAGAGATCCGAGCGCGCGTCGAGCGGCATGCCGCGGCCCTGCTCGGGCGACATGTACTGCGGCGTCCCGAAGACGACGCCGGCCTGGGTCTTCATGCCGCCGCCACCCTCGGCGAGCAGCTTCGCGACCGAGAAGTCGAGCAGCTTCACGAAGTCGGGCGAGCCCGGCATGTTCATCAGGAACACGTTGTCGGGCTTGATGTCGCGGTGGATGATGCCGATCGAGTGCGCCTCCGCCAGCGAGGCGCAGCACTGCACGAGGATCCGCATCACGCGCGCCGGCTGCATGGGCGCGCTGTTCTGGATCGCCTGGCGGAGCACCTGGCCGTCCAGGAACTCCATCGTCATGAAGAACCGGCCATCCGCGGTCTGGCCGAAGTCGAACATCTTGATGGTGTTCGGGTGCTGCAGGCGCGAGCAGGCGCGGGCCTCGTTGGAGAACCGCTGGACCCACTGCGGGTCCGCCGCCATCTGCGAGTTGAGCACCTTGATCGCGATGACGCGATCGATCGACACCTGGCGCGCCTTGTAGACCACGCCCATGCCGCCCTCGCCGATCTTGGCCAGGATCTCGTAACGGCCGTCGAGGACGGTACCGATGAAGGGATCTTGCACGTGTGCTCCGAGCTCGAACCTGTGAGCCGCGGAGCTCACAGCCTACCGTCGATGGGCGCCCGCGGCGACCCGAGCCCCGAGCGCCCCCGGGTGAAGGGCGGTCGGGGCCTCAGGCGATCAGGCCATTCAGGGATGCATCGGCGCGGACAGGCGGACCTTGGCGTTCTGCAGGGTGTCGACGCCGAGCTTGACCTTGGCGACCGCCGCCACGCTGGTGACGCTGAGGATCGTGAAGCCGCCGCCGCGGACCGGCTTGCTGTTGCTGTCGAGCACGACGCCCGTCCAGCCCTTGTCGACGGCCTGCTTGGAGCCGGCGCCGATCGTGATCGTGCTGAAGTCGCCGGCCGACTGCACGTCGGTGATGTCGGCGATGACATCCGGCGGACGGTAGGTGAGGCAGTTCGGGTTCTTCATGTCCTTCGCGGCCGGGTTGCACGGCGGCCACTTGTCGGGCGTGCACTTCTTGAACTTCACGTCCGGCGGGTTCGGACACGGCATCGTCTCGAGGCAGGCCGGGATGTTCTCGTCGGGTGGCGTCGGGCAGATGCCCGCGCACGCCGGGTTCTTCGGGTCGGCCGGCTCCGGGCAGACGCCGGCGCAGGCCGGGTTCTTCGCGTCGTACGCCTTCGGGTCGCACGGCTTGAGCGGCTCGGGCACCGCCGGCAGCTTGGGCGGATCCGAGATCGGCACCGTCAGCCAGTCGAAGGTGTCGACGGCGTTCGGCGCGAACGACGCGGACAGCGTGTACTTGCCCGCGTCGCCGCGCTCCGACGCGTAGATCGCGATGTAGTACTTGCCCTTCGCGCCGTCGACGGTGACCTGCTTGGTGGTCTTGCGCGAGTGCTTGCGCTTGTTCGGCTTCGCGCTCGCGACCTCGCGGTTCCACTCGTTCAGGACGTCGAACGAGAGATCGAGGCCGGGGCGCGGCGGCGTCCACTTGAGCTTGAGCGTGAGCTGGCCGGTCGCGTCCTTCGGCAGCTCGAGGACCTTCCAGTCGACGCGATCGCCGCCCGGATAGGTGACGATGCCCTTGGCGGTGCCCTCGTTGTTGTCGAGCGTGATCGGCTTGGCGCCCTTGGGCTTCGCGTCCTCGCCGGACTTGAGGTCCTGCGGCACGTTCTTGGGACAGGCCGACACGAAGACGGCCAGTCCGCACAGCGCCAGCGCCGTCATCGCCGCGCGAGCGAGACGATTGGATGGAACCCGAATCATGACGCGATCCTGCGGCGAAGGCGCCTGCGGTGCAAGGGGCCACGACGTCAAACGCCCGTCCGAAAACGCGGACGGCGCCGCGCGGGCGCCGTCGTCGGGATCGGGTGCTCGGACGCGCAGGGGGGTGGCCAGAATGCCAACCCCCTCGTCGATCGAGAGGGCCCGAGGAGGACCTCGGGACCGGTCTCGGTCAGAGCGACCCCGCGCCGAGCTTCGCTCGGACGCTCACGGCGCCTTGAGGACGACCTTGCCCGAGGCGGACGCCTCGTCGGCGGAGACCTTGACGGTGGCCTGGCAGGTCACCGCGCCGCAGCCCGACACGACGAAGCCCGAGCCCTTGACGCCGTTGATGCTGCCCTTCCAGCCATCGGCGACGCCGGCGTTGGTGCCGGCGCCGATGGTGATGCGGGCGCCGGAGCCGGCCGGCTCGACGTTGGTGATCGAGGCGGCGACCGGCTTGGGCGCCGACGGATCGACCGGGGCCTCGGGCTCCGGCTTGGGCGGCCTGGGGCTGCCGCCGCCGTGGTGCGGCTTGGGCGGCGGCGGCGCCTTGACCGGCGTGTCGTCGAACGGCGGGATCGCCGCCAGCTCGCCGACGAACGCGACCTGGTTCGGGAAGTCCGACTTCCAGACCGCCTCGCCGCGGGTGAAGGTCGCCTTCAGCTCGACGTCGGCGCTGTCGAGGCGGCCGTTCAGGTAGAGGTGGACCAGGTAGTCGCCCTCGGGCAGGTCGGCCAGCGAGCGGGTCTTCTTCTGCTCGTTGGTGTCGTCGGCGTCCTTGTCGGTCGGCGAGATGACGTCGTAGTTCGGCGACAGCACCTCGAAGCCGACGTCGGTGTCCTCGGCGTCGCCGCCCGGCGTGATCTCGAGGTCGAGGTCGAGCTTGCCCGGGCCGGGCAGCGTGATCTTGTACCAGCGGGCGCGCTTGTAGGCGCCGTAGTCGAGGGAGTCCTCGGCCTTGCCGGTGTACTTGCCGTCCTTCTCGGTGAGCTTCAGCTCCTTCGGCTTCTTCCACGGCTCGGGGTGGGTCCCCTTGTAGCCGGAGTGCTGCGGGATCTTCACGCCGCCGCACGCGCCGGAGGCAACGGCGGTCGCGAGCACGACCATCACGGACCAGGAGCGCATCATGGCGCGGACGATAACACGGTCACCGCGGCGGTGCCGCTACCGCCCCCCGAGATCCGTGCTACCGGGTCACCGCTTGCGGAAGACCTTGCGGGGGCCGGAGTCCTCGAGGTCGCGGATGCGGCCGCGCATGTCGCTGACGTGCGCGGTGGTGATCCAGAAGCCGGTGCCGACGATGGCGACCGCGATGACGAGCGCGATGAGGCCGGCGGAGCGCGCGAAGACGGTGATGACGATCGAGATCGCGACGAGCGGGAGCAGCGCCTGGGTGATCCGCCGGCGGCGGCGCAGGCTGTCGGCGATCCAGCCCTCGAGGCGGGCGCGCTGCGCGGCCCGGTGTTCGGCGTCCATGCCCGAGTGTGGCATGGGGCTTCGATGCGCACACGGGCGCGGCGTGGCGAGGCACGATGGCGCACCCCTCGGGCGCGGGGCGCGTGCTACGAGGAGCGCGTGAAGCGCCCGACGTGCGTGAACCGCGTGAGCTGGCTGAGGATCGCGATCGTGCTCGCGGCGGCGGCGGGCGGGTGTCACCGCACGATCGCCGGCGGCAGCACCGACGGCGGCAAGGTCTTCGCGGCGGCGTGCGCGCGGTGCCACGGCGACACCGGCAAGCCGTCGCCGACGATGGCGCAGCAGCTCGGCGTGCGCGACCTGACCAGCCCCGACTTCCAGGCGCGGCGCACGCGCGAGCTCGTCGAGCACCAGGTGCGGCACGGGTCGGAGAACGGGCGGATGCCGGCGTTCACCGGCGCGATCACCGAGGCGCAGATCCAGGCGGTGGCCGACTACGTGATGACGATCCCGCCGGCGGCGCCTGCGCCTTGAAGTGACGCGAGGCGGGCGGCGGCGTCGTCGAGCTCGGCGCGCGCGGCGGCGTCGGGCTCGGTGGCGCGGGCGCGGTCGAGGGCGGCGGCGATGGTGGCGGCGTCGGTGGTGCCGCCGGCGGCCAGCTCGGCGAGCGCCCAGGCGGCGTGGCCGCGGACGAGCGGGACGGCGTGGGCGACGAGCGAGAGGAGGGCGGGGACCGCCCGCGGATCGCGGCTGTTGCCGAGCGCGACGGCGACGTTGCGGAGGAGCCGCGCGCGATCGATGCGGCGGAGCGCGGTGCGGCGGACGAAGCGGCGGAGCTGGTTGGCGCCGATCGCGGCGAGCGCGAGGAGGTCGGGGTGCGCGTGGTCGGCGTCGCGCGCGGTCAGCTCGGCGGCGGGCGCGGCGCGGTCGGGCGCGGCGGCGTTCCACGGGCAGACCTCCTGGCAGACGTCGCAGCCGAAGATGCGGTCGCCGATCGCGGCGCGCAGCTCGCGCGGGATCGGCCCGTCGTGCTCGATCGTCAGGTAGGAGATGCAGCGGCGCGCGTCGAGGACGAAGGCGTCGACGAACGCGCCGGTCGGGCAGGCGTCGAGGCAGGCGCGGCAGGCGCCGCACCGGCTGCGCTGCACCGGCGCCTCGGTGGCGGCCAGCTCGACGTCGAGGAGCAGCTCGCCGAGCAGCACGTACGAGCCGAGGCCGGGCGCGATCACCATCGTGTTCTTGGCGACGAAGCCGAGGCCGGCCTGCTCGGCGAGCTCGCGCTCGGCGAGCGGCGCCGCGTCGACGCACGGGCGGGCGCCGATCGGGCGGCCGAGCGCGGCGGCGAGATCGTCGGCCAGCGCGCGCAGGCGATCGCGGACGACGAGGTGGTAGTCGGTGCCGCGCGCGTAGCGGGCGATCGTGCCGCGCAGGCGGTCGGCGGGGACGGCGCCGGGGTCGCCGCCGTAGGCGATCGCCGCGACGAGGACGGTGCGGGCGCCCGCGACGAGCGCGCGCGGGTCGGCCCGGGCGGCGACCTGCTCGGGGCTGGCGAGGTAGGCCATCTCGCCGTGGCGGCCGGCGGCGAGCCACGCGCGGTAGAGCTCGTGGCGGCGGCTCGGCTCGACCGGGACGATGCCGACGCGGTGGAAGCCGTGGCGCCGCGCGAGGGCGACCGCGGCGTCGCGGGCCGCGACCGGATCCGGCTCCATGCGGCGAATCTGTCCGGTCCGGCGGGGAAACACCAGCCCGGCCGCGCGGCGCGGCCGCCGGTCAGCGCGCCGGGAACAGGTCGACGAGGCGGTGTGGGACGCCGAACGGCACGCCGGGGCCGGTGTCGGCGGCGTCGCGCGCGTCGGCGACCCGGTCGTCGAAGACGATCGCGCGCTCGCAGCCGAGGTCGAGCCAGTCGCGGTAGGCGAGCCGGGTGTCCATGCTCTCGGGCCCGCGCACCTCCGGCACCATCGCGCGGTAGCCGGGGTCGTTCAGGCGGAAGCGGAAGTCGATCGACACCCGCACCCCCTCGCGCTTGTAGCGGACGGTGTTGTGCAGCCCGCGGCAGTCGGCCAGGTAGACGTGGCCGCGCTTCATGGCGACGTCGGCGTACTTCTCGACGTACGGGTGCTCGCGGTTGCCCTGGTCGTAGTCGGAGAAGACGCGCATCGCCGCCAGCTCCTGCTCGCGCGCCATCTCGCCGGCCTCGATCGTGATGTGCTCGATCGCGCCGAGCACCGGCAGGACCACGACGACCGCGTCGGGCGGCACGCCGGCCCACACGTCGGAGTGGACCTTCGAGCTGGCGTAGGCGATCGACGAGCGCCCGGGCAGCGGCTCGCCGTAGACGACCCGCACGTTGAACGGGACGTCGATGACGTCGACCTGCGCCTCGATGCCGAAGTCGCGGAACGACGCGGCGACCGCCTTGTGCAGCAGGTTCCACTCGGCGACGTGCTCGCGCTTCGGCATCATCATGCCGTCGGTGCGGTAGTTCGCGAGGTGGTGGCGCTGCACGAGCAGCCGCTCGCAGAGCTGCGCCTCGGTGAGCGGGGCGTCCGAGCCGACGCAGCGCGCGAGGTAGCCGAGCATCGACGCCCGGATCGCCTCGAAGCGGTCGGTGGGCAGCCGCTGCTCGACGAGCAGCCGCTTCTTGACCGCGTCGGGGAAGCAGGCGGCCAGGCGGCCGAACACCTCGTCGCCGCGGCGCGAGAACTCCAGGGCATCCGTCATGCATCCTCCAGGTGACACGGTGGGGCGGTGAGGGCGTCGGCGAGCACCGACGCGAGCGCGTCGAGCACCGTCGCCTTCGAGAACGGCTTCGAGAGGGTCGCCGACGCGCCCATCTGGGCGGCGACGTCGAGGAAGCTGCCGGTCGACGTGCGGGCGCCGCCCGACATCGCGATGAAGCGGACCCGGGGGAACGCCTCGCGGAGCTGGCGCAGGGTCGCCAGGCCGTCGAGGACCGGCATCATCATGTCGCAGATGACGACGTCGCGCGGATCGCCGGCGTAGACCTGGTAGCCGGCGGCGCCGTCGGCGGCCTCGCTCACGTCGTGGCCGAGACGCTCGAGGATCCGGCGCAACGTCCGTCTCACGAGCTGTTCGTCGTCGATGATCAGCATGCGCGCCATGACGTCTGCGCTCCCGGGGGCTCTTCGGGGTGAAGGTCGACCTGGGCCGTGCCCTCCGCTACCGGCAGGTCGATCGTGAACGTCGTGCCTTCGCCCGGGACGCTGTGGACGCCGATCCGCCCGCCGTGGCGGGCGACGATGCCGTGGACGATCGACAGCCCGAGCCCGGTGCCGGAGCCGACACCCTTGGTCGTGAAGAACGGGTCGAAGATGCGCTCGACCGTCGCCTGCTCCATGCCGCAGCCCGAGTCGCTGACGGTGAGCCGCGCGTAGGTGCCGGGCAGGAGCGGCTGGCCGGCCGCGCTGGTGCCGCCGGCGACCGCGATGGTGTCGACCGCGAAGCTGATCGTGCCGCCGCCCTCGCCGATCGCCTGCGACGCGTTGGTGCCGAGGTTGAGCAGCACCTGGTGGACCTGGGTCGACTCGACGCTGACCAGGATCGGTTGCTCGGGCGGCGTGTGGAGGTGGAGCGCGATGCGCGCGGGCAGGCCGGCGCGCAGGAGCTGGACCGCGCTGGTGACCAGCGCCGGCAGCGCGACCGCCGCCCGCGCGCTCGCCGACGAGCGGCCGAACGTGAGCATGTTGGCGACCAGGTTGGCCGCGCGCTCGCCCGCCTCGATCACCGAGTCGAGGTCGTCGCGCTGCGGGCCGGGCGGCAGCTCGTCGCGCACGCCCTCGGCGAGGCAGAGCATCGGCGTCAGCAGGTTGTTGAACTCATGGGCGGCGCCGGCGGCGAGGCGGCCGAGCGAGTTGAGCCGCTGGGCGTGGCCGAGCTCGAGCTCCATCCGCTCGCGGCGCTCGACCTCCTGCTGGAGGCGCGCGCTGGCGGCGGCGACGGCGGCGGTGCGCTCGCTGACCCGGCCCTCGAGCATCCGGTTCATCGCCTCGACCTCGGCGGCGAACCGGGTCGCGTCCTCGATCGTCGAGCTCTGCGCCTGGAGGAGGAACAGGTAGTCGCTGATCGGGTCGTGGATCGCGAAGTCCTTGATCGAGAGGCCGATCTCCTTCAGCCGCTTGATCGACGTCACCCACGGCGAGCCGAGGAAGACGGTGAGGCCGTCCGGCAGCGGGCACATCTGGCCCTTCAGCACCAGCTCCTGCTGCTCGAGGCGGGTCTCGAGGAGGAAGAGCGAGCTGCCGTGGCGCGCGAAGTCGTCGAGCGACGGCGCCACGTGGGGACGCAGGATGGTGAACAGCTCCTCGAAGCGGCGGCCCTGGAGCTGCGGCAGCATGCGGCCGATGACCGGGCCGTGGGCCACGATCCGGAGGCCGCGGTCGAGCGTCAGGTGGAACGGGAAGATGCGGCCGAACTGCTCGGCGTCGAGCGCGGGGCCGACGGCGGGCGCGGGCGCGGCGGCGGCGCCGGTGGTGTTGGCGGCGGCCGTGTTCGCGGCGAGGTGGAGCGCGACCGCAGGGTTCATCGCGCCGCTCCCCGGTGGACGACGAAGACGTCGGCGTCTCCCTCGCCGGTGCGCGTGTGCTCCAGCTCGACGGAGAGCTGCTCCTTGAACATCTTGCCGAGGCCGCGCAGGAGGCCGACCACGAGCGGGGCCAGCCCGGCGCGGTGCGATCGGTAGCGCAGGCGGAACGCGCCGCCCGAGATCTCCTCGCACTCGAAGCTCGGCGGCCGCAGCTCGGGGAACGCGAGGCCGACGCGGGCGTGGAGGTTGTCGAGGTTGCCGAGGAACTCGACCAGGTTGTCGCCCATCAGGCCCAGCATGTCGCCGTAGCCCTCGCTGGCGGTGTACGTGGTCCAGAACTCGCCGAACGCCTCGAGGACGTCGCTCGACGAGGCGCCGAGGACCTGGCTGGCGGCGCCGACGAGCTTGTAGGTGACCTCGTCGGGGTACTGCCGCATGCACACGAACGGTCCGTACACGCCCGCCTCCGACATGATCTTCGTCCACGCCTCCGCGCCGTGCTTGCGCGTGACGAGATCCTCGATGGCCTTGTTCACCATGCCGTACATGCGGGTCTCCTCCGGGGGGGCCGGTCGCCTGTCGTGGTCGCCGGTCGCTCGCCGGTCGGTTGTCGGTCGGTTGCCGGTCGGTTGCCGGTCGGTTGTCGTGGTCAGGGGACGATCGTGATGGTCGGCGCGGTGACCGTCCGGACGCCGGACAGCCGCAGCACGCCGTCGAAGAAGCCGTGGCGGGCGTCGAGCGCCTCGCGGATGGCGGCGGCGGCGCGCTCCTCGTCGGCGGGGCGGGCCAGCGCGCGGTCGAGCACGCGCTCGAGCGCGGCCGCGTGGCCGTCGTCGCACGCGATGTGGACGGTGAAGAACATCAGGCTCTCCTTGTCGAGCGGCAAGGCGCCGTGGATGCCGACCTGCAACGACGAGTAGAGCGCGGCGGCGAGGCCCTCCGACGCGTAGCAGATCGCCGCGATGGCGCCGACGAAGCCGTGGCGGGCGGCGAGGCCCTGGTAGGTGTCGACCAGCGCCTCGGTCTCCGGCGCGATCGGGCTCTGCTCGAGCGTGGCGTCGTCGATGCCGAGGCTGCGCGTGAAGCGGCGGAACAGCTCGGCGTGGGTGCGCGAGACGTCGCCGTCGCCGAGCTCCTCCCACAGGTTCTGGGCGATCACGATGCGGGCCGCCTCGTCGTCGCAGGCGGCGAGCGCCGCGGCGAGGAAGCGGGTGAACGCCTTCGAGAAGCGGTACATCTGGCAGGCGAGCACGCGCAGCTCGCGCAGGCCCAGGTCGCCGGCGCGGCACCGCTTGAGCAGCGGGTGCGACCACAGCGGGTGCTCCTCGACGATCGTCTCGAGGGCGCGGCCGGTTTCGATGTAGACGGGGATGGCGCAGGTCATGCTGGGCTCCTCGAGGTCTTGAAGGCGAGGTGGAGCGGGTAGCCGACCAGCGGGCGGAAGCGCGGCTGGGCGGCCGCGATCGCCTCGGTGACGCCCAGCTCCTCGACGAGCGGCAGGGCGGTGAACGATGCGTCGGCGAGCGCCGCGACGTAGTCGGCCAGGGTCTTGTGGCGCATCTGGACGTCGAGGGCGGTGCCGTCGCACTTCCAGATCCGGCCGGGGAACTTGCGATCGACGGCCCCCTGGTAGCGGTGGTCGCCGACGTCGAAGTAGAAGGGGGGCTCGGCGGCGCGCATGAACGCGAACGCCGGGTGGGGGACGGTGAAGATGAACGTGCCGCCGGGACGGAGCGCGGCGTGGACGCGGCGCATGGTCGTCCGCATCTCGGACACCGTCAGGTAGTTGAAGAGGAAGACCGCGACGACGAGGTCGAAGCGGTGCGCGTCGGTCTCCGCCAGCGCGGCGGCGTCGCCGACGTCGTAGGCGATGCCGAGCCGCTCGGCCTGCTCCTGGCGGCGCGCCTGCTCGATCATGCCGGGGCTGAGATCGATGCCGAGCACCTGCGCGCCGGCGCGGGCGAGCTGGCGGGCGACGTAGCCCTCGCCGCAGCCGAGGTCGAGGACGCGGCGGCCGCGGAGGTCGCCGCACAGCTCGAGGACGCGGGGACGGGCCGTGAAGTCCGACAGTGACGTCGGCTGATCACGGACCCAGGCATGGGCGCTCTCCGTGTAGAGCGCCCGGGTGTCCGTCGTGGGCATCGGGAGCCCGAATCGCCCCGGTCGATGAAACATTGAGTCGCAGGGGGTGAACGATCGGGTACGCAATCGGTGCGGGGTGCCGGCCGGCGGCGCAGCTCCTGCGCGAAAACCGGAGTGGCGGATGTAGGCGCCGGCCGCGGAGACGCGTCAGAAATGCAGGCGGAGCGGCTTGCGGGGGCGGCGACCTCGTCGCCGGCGCGGCCGAGCGCGCGCAGCTCGACGTCGAACGAGCGCGGCCGCCGGCCACCCATGCTCGCGCAGCCGGTGAGGCCGACCTCGACGCGGGTGCCGCCGACCGCGTGGATCGCGGTGGTCGGCGCGGCCGGCGTGGTGATCGCCTCGGGCGGCGCGGGCGGCGGGGGCGGCGGGGCGCGAACGGCCCGCCCCTTGCGGGCAACCGCGGACGGTCGATCCAGGAGGTATGCGTCCGTCGACGGCCCTCGCCGGCTTGCTGTGCTGCGTCGCGGGGTGCGGCCGCCCGCCGCCGCCGGCGCTCGACGCCGCCCACCTGCCGCGCGAGCTGCACGGGCTCATGCCCGGCGTCGCGACCGAGCACGACGTCGCCGTCGCGTTCCGCGAGGCGTCGGCGGTGCGCGACCGCAGCTTCGGCGGGACGCACCAGGTCGAGCTGAGCGGCGAACCGGCGATCCAGGTGCAGGCGCCCGCCGCCGGCGTCGAGGCGTGGCTGATCCGCCAGGACGGCGAGGCGCGGGTCGCGTCGATCTTCGCGCGCACCGGCCGCGCGTGCCGCGACGTCGCCCGCGACCTCGGCGATCGCGTGCAGTCGGGGCCGTGCGCCGCGCGCGATGCGCAGGCGAACGAGCACGCCTACTGCGCGAGCACGGCCGACCATCGCTACACGATCGACGTGTCGTGCTTCGACCGGCCGAGGGGGGATCGATGGGGCTGGGTCGCGCTCCACCTCGACTTCGCGCCCGCGCAGGAGCGCTGGTACCAGATCGGCCCGCTCGACGCCGGCCACACCTGATCGGCGCGTCAGTGGGGCGCGGCGCCGCCTGCGGGGCCAGCCGCGCCGGCGCCGCCTGCGGGCGCATCGCCGGCCTGCCGCGCCTCCGCCGCGGCGCGCTCGGCCCGCATGCGGGCGCGCTTGTCCTCGCCCTCGTCGCGCGGCGGCGTGCGCGCGGTGACGTAGGTCCCCTTCACCGCCTCCTGGCCATCGGGGCCGACGACCGGATCGCGCAGGCCCTCGAGCTGCTCGCCGAGCGACGGCGCGCGGACCTCGGCGGGCGCGGTGCCCTTGAGCACGTTCTGCGCGGCGCGATCGTTGATGAGCGGCTTGGCGAGGAACGGCATCGCCTCGACGGCGGCGATCTTCTCCTCCGCCTGCGCGTCGGGCTTGATCACCTTCGCGATGAAGGTGCGGAACTCGCCGAGCAGGTTGCGGCCGCCGAGGTCGTCGCCGCTCGCCTGCGCCGCGACCTCGGGGGCGTCCTTCAGGCCCCGGCGCGGCTGCCACGCGCCCTTCGACGAGTGCGTCCAGCCGCTGACGCCGGCGAGCATGCTGGCGGCGACCAGGAACAGGTCGGTCTCCTCGCCGCTGCGGACCTTGCGGGTGAGCTGCGACGGCGCGAGCTTGTCGGACAGGCCGCGGATCTCGGTCGCGGTGCCCTGCTCGTGCTCGCCGGCCTTGCTGTGCAGGCCGAGGTCGATCAGGCGCGGCTCGCCGTCGGCGCCGATCACGAAGTTCTCCGGCTTGATGTCGTTGTGGGCGATGCCGTGGCTCGCGAGGTGCTTGATGACGTCGACGAGCCGGCGGGTGAGGAACTGGATCGACCCCCAGTACTCGACCGGCGTGATCGTGCCTTGCTCCATCTGGGTCTTGAGGGTGAGCATCGCCTGCTCGCCGTTCGGGCCCTGGACGAAGTCCATGATGAGGGCGGGGCGCTTGTCCTGGCCGTGGGGGACGACGCCGAAGCCGTGGACCTTGGGCAGGTTGCGGTGGTCGCCGAGCTGGGCGTAGGCGGCGGCCTCGCGGAACAGGTTGTGGCCCTCGCGGCCGCCGGCGCGGGTGGTCTTGCCGGCGTAGCGCGGGCGGTGGCTCGCGGGGAGGGACGCGTCGTAGTCGGCCTCGTGGCTCTCGAAGAGGCCGACCTCGCCCTCGCCGCCGGAGCCGAGCGTCCGCTCGGCGGACAGGTGATCGAGGTTGGGCCTGGCGGCGCCCGGTTTCGGCGCGCCGGGCTTGGGGGCGCCGGGGCCGTTTGCGCCGCCCGGGTTGGCTGCGTTCGCGGCGCCGGCGCTGGCTGGGTTGGCGGCGCCGGCGCTGGCTGGGTGGGCGCCGCCGGCGCTGGCGCCGCCGGCGTTCGCGCCCGGCTCCATCGCGGCCAGCCACGCGGCGCGCGTCGGGTCTGCCTTCTTGAACGCCTCGAAGCCCGGCACCTGCTTCGGATCGAGGTAGCCCGCCCTGGTGTCGATCGCGAGCTTGTCGCCCTCGTTGGCGAACGGCACGCCGGCCGCCTTGTCGTCGACGCCGCCGAGGAGCTGCCGCCCCTTCGAGATCGCGACCTGCAGGTTCATCGTCGTCATGCCGTGGCTCGCCTTGAGCCCGGCGTGCAGGTAGTCCTTGTCGCGGTCGAGCTGCTGATCGCGGAGCTGCGTGAAGTGATCGACGAGCTCCTTCCGGCCCTTCGTCTTCAGGAGCGCGATGAACTCGGTGGCCGCCTGCTTGAGGTCGTACATCTTCGCCAGCGCGTCGCCGACCTCGACGTCGAGGTTGCCGGCGCTGGCGCCCTGCACGGTGCGCTGCTCCTGGCCGGTCGCCTTGCCGGCCTTGTCGCGCACCGTCTTCGTGTACGTGTACTTGCCGAACACCTGATCGAGGACGAACGGCGGCGACTTCAAGAGGCCCTCGGCGCGCGACGTCTTGAGCAGCTCGTGATAGGCGCCGAGCTGCTCCTTGAACGCCGTGAACCCGGCCTTGAGCTCGGCGTCGGAGCCGAGCGCCTTCAGGTCCTCGATGCCCGACAGCACGCGGCGCGCGAGCGGGATCAGCGCGCGCAGCTCCTCGGTCGACTTGCCGGCGAGCGCCTCGTCGGAGCGGACGAGCTGGTTCACGTCGGCGTGGCGGATCTCCGGGATCTTCGCGACGATCGCCCTGTACGTCGCGACCACGTGGTCGCGCTCGAGGTTCGCGGAGAAGACGTCGCGCCAGCTCGCCTGCTCGGCGGCGAGCGGCTTCTCGTCCTTCGCGTCGCCGAAGCCGCGGCCGACCGCGATGGCGTTGGTCATCGCGTCCTCGGTGACCAGCCGCTGCACGCCCGCGCCGCCCGCGCCGCCCCCGCCACCTCCGCTGTAGCGATCGAGCAGCGCCTCCGCCGACTCGCCGCGCACGACGTGATCGGCGACCCGGTCGGCGTGGCGCTCGTGGTCGTCACCCTCGGCGCCGACGCCGCCCTTCAGGTGCACGCCGGCGCGCTGCTGCACGACGTGCGCGGCCTCGTGGGCGGCGGTGTGCAGCGACGGCGCGCCGGCGAACGCGACGTGATCGCCGGTGGCGAACGCCTCGGCGCCCATCGCGCGCGCGCCGCGGGCGGCGGCGTCGTCGGTGTGGGCGCGGATGCCGCTCACGTCGTGGCGGCCGAACGACCGCTGGATCGCGTCGAGGTGCGGCAGCGCCGCGCCCGCGCCGCGGGTGCCGTCGGCGGCCGCCGCGTGGACCTCCTCGTCGGACGGGCCGGC
>DASZXE010000965.1:0-9136 GCA_035546475.1 Kofleriaceae bacterium | reverse complement strand
GACGAGCGCGCGCGCGTGCTGGCCCAGTTCCTCGACGGCGCCCGCGGCCCGGTCGTGCTGGTCTCGACCCGCGCCGGGGTCGATGTCGGCGCCCGGCTGCCGTCGGTGCGGGTCGACTGGCCGGTGCCCGACGTCGCCACCCGCATCCGGCTGTGGACCGCGGCGGTCGGCGCGCCGGCCGACGACGGCGGCGATCACCAGCTCGCGGTCCGCTTCCCGCTCGGCGCCGGCGCGATCCGGCGCGCGGTCGAGAGCGCGCGGCTGCTCGCCCGCGGCCGCGGCGCCGGCGGCGCGCTGACCTCGGCGGATCTGATGGCCGGCGTGCGCCACAACATCGCCGAGCGGCTCGGCACCGTCGCCGAGCGGATCCAGGTCAAGCAGCGGTGGGACGACCTCGTGCTCGCCGACGACGCGATGTCGCAGGTGAAGGCGGTCGTCGCCCGCGTGCGCCACGCCCACGCCGTCTACGAGGAGTGGGGCTACCGCTCGAAGATGCCGCGCGGGGTCGGCGTCGCCGCGCTGTTCTCCGGCCCGCCCGGCACCGGCAAGACGATGGTCGCCGGCCTGATCGCGCAGGAGCTCGATCTCGACCTCTACCAGATCGACCTCAGCAAGGTCGTCTCCAAGTGGGTCGGCGAGACCGAGAAGCAGCTCGCCAACGTCTTCGACGCCGCCGAGGCCGGCCACGCGCTGCTGCTCTTCGACGAGGCCGACGCGCTGTTCGGCCAGCGCACGAGCGACGTGAAGGGCGCCAACGATCGCTACGCGAACCTCGAGGTCAACTTCCTGCTCCAGCGGATCGAGAACTTCGGCGGCGTCGTGATCCTGACGACGAACCTCGACGCCAGCATCGACAAGGCGCTCAAGCGGCGGCTCGCCGCCCACGTGGTCTTCCCGCACCCCGACGACGACGAGCGCGCCGTGCTCTGGCAGCGGCTGCTACACACCGACGGCGCGCCGCTCGCCGACGACCTCGATGTCGTCGATCTCGCCAACGCCTTCCCCAAGATGACCGGCGCCAACATCCGCAACGCGGCCCTGGGCGCGGCCTTCCTCGCGGTCGCCGAGGGGCGCCGGGTGATCGATCACGACCTCGTCCGTCAGGCGGCGCGGAACGAGTACCTGGCGATGGGGCAGGTCCTGGCGGCGCCACCCGGGCGCCGGTAGCCGTCCGCTCAAGGCTTGACGACGACGGTGGCGGCGATACCCGGCGTGGTGTTGCCGAGCGCGTCGGTCGCGCAGATGCGATACGACCACGTCGCGCCGGGCGCGAGCGGGCCGTGGGTGTACGTCGAGCCGGTGCCGACGCCGGAGGCGAGCGTCGAGCCGGCGGCGCAGCGCTCGACCGGCACCGTCGAGCCGAGCACGCCCATCAGGCGGAACGCGGCGACGCCCGACGGATCGGTGGCGGTCCAGGTCAGCGTGACCTTCGAGCCGGTCGTCGACGTCGTCAGCGTGAGCGTCGGCGGCGTGGTGTCGCGCGCGAGGCCGAGCGCGGCGCCGAGGTCGAGCCGCCTGAACGTCCGGTTGGTGCGGGCGTCGACGACCGCCCTGCCGGTCGACGTCATGCGGCCGACGAGCTGGGTGACGCTGTCGGCCGGGAACGACGCGCGCAGCACCGCGGCGGCGCCGGCGACGTGCGGCGTCGCCTGCGAGGTGCCGGCCATGCGGTAGCCGGCGGCGTCGATCAGCGCGCCCGGCGCGAGCATCGTCAGGAAGGAGGCGGTGTTCGAGAAGCAGGCGACCTTGTCGGCGGCGCTCGCCGCGTCGGAGCAGTTCGAGTAGGCGAGGCCGCCGACGTTGGCGTCGTAGACCGCGCCGACCGAGACGGCGGCGGGCGCGCACGCCGGCCACGACAGCGCGTCCTTGGCCGCGTCGTTGCCGGCGGCGACCGCGGTGACGATGCCGGCGTTCTTGCCGGTCTGGAACGCGGTCGCCAGCGCGTCGGTCGTGCAGGGCGAGGTCGCGCGGCCGCCGCCGAGGCTGAGGTTGACCGCCGCGATGTGGTACGCGACGCGGTTCTGCAGCACCCAGTTGTAGGCGGCGAGGATCGTGTCGCTCGACGCGGTGCCGCCGTTGAAGACGTCGAGGGCGAGGATGCGGGTCGCGGGGGCGACGCCGATCACGATGCCGGCGACGTTGGAGCCATGGCCGTTGGCGTCGCGCGCGCCGTCGTCGGGCGCGAAGTCGCGCGCGTAGGCGACCTTGCACGCGCCGCTGCCGGGCGCGGCGCAGGTGAACGGCGCGCGCGCCCAGTCGACGCCGGTGTCGAGGACGGCGACCGCGGTGCCGGCGCCCTGCTTGCCGGCGGCCTGCGCCTGCGGCTGGTTGATGAGCGGGAAGCTCTCCGCGTCCTCGGTCGTGAACTCCTGGATCGGGCTCACGGCGACGACGCGGTCGTCCTCGAGCAGCGGCGCCAGCTCGTCGAGCGAGCGCGCGGTGACGGGGATGATCGGGAGCTGGTCCCAGTCGTCGTCGATGGAGAGGCCGCCGTCGTTCGCGACCTGCGCGAGGTCGGCCTTGGCGTCCGGCCAGCGGAGCGCGGTGCCGTCGCCGCCGGTGAACTCCGCGTGGGCGTCGTCGGTGCTGCCGTCGGTGCCGTCGGTGCCGTCGGTGGCGGGCACCGCGGCGGGGTCGCCGATCACGAGCAGGAGCCGCTGCTCGTCGCCGCCGGCCAGCGCGCCGAACGCGCCGGGCGGCAGCTTGGCCTGCGCGGCGGCCGAGAGGTCCGCGCCGGGTGCGCCCGGGGAGGTGGGCGCGCAGGCGGCGAGCGGCACGGCGCAGGTCAGGAGCAGGAGCACGCGGCGGACGGTGGGCAAGGAGCCTCCTCGAGGTGTCGAGGATCGGACTCGGCCGTTCGCGGCCCGCGGGCAGCCCCCGCTACCGTCTTCGTACCCGTGCGCGCGAGATCACGTGGTTGCGACGCGGGTGATGTAGTCGCCGAACGCCTCTCCGCCGACGCGCTCGCGGGCGTACGCGCCGAGGAGCCGGTCGAGCGTGGCGAGGATCTCGGCCTCGTCGACGTTCTCGCGGACGAGGCGCGCGAGCCGGCTGCCGGCGTGGTCGCCGCCGAGCAGCAGGTTGTAGCGGCCCGGCCCCTTGCCGACCAGCGCGACCTCCGCGACGTACGGGCGCGCGCAGCCGTTGGGGCAGCCGGTGATGCGCAGGTGCAGCCGCTGGTCGGCGAGGCCGTGGGCGGCGAGCAGATCGTCGACGCGATCGGCGAACGACGGCAGCGCGCGCTCGGCCTCCGCCATCGCGAGGCCGCAGGTCGGCAAGGCGACGCAGGCGAGCGCGTGCAGGCGCGCGGAGCGGCGCGTGCGGAAGCCGTCGAGGCCGTGGGCGGCGAGCAGCGCCTCGAGCTCCGGGCGCTCGGCGTCGTCGATGCCGGTGACGATCAGGTTCTGGTTCGGCGTGAGGCGGAGGTCGCCGCGCAGCCGCGTCGCGAGCGCGCGCAGGCCGGTGCGCAGGCGCGGGCCGCCGTCGACGTCGGCGACGCGGCCGCTGTCGAGGTGCAGCGTGACCCGCCAGCGGCCGTCGGCGCCGCGCGCCCAGCCGAACCGGTCGCCGTCGTGATCGAAGGTGAACGGGCGCGCCGGCGCGAGGGCCCAGCCGAGGCGGCGCGTCAGCTCGTCGGTGAACCAGCCGAGGCCGAGGCGATCGATCGTGTACTTCAGGCGCGCGTGCGACCGATCGCTGCGATCGCCGTGATCGCGCTGGATGGCGACGACCTGCTCGGCGACCGCGAGCACCTGCTCGGGCGCGCACGAGCCGATCACCGACGCCAGCCGCGGGTAGGTCGTGGCGTCGCCGTGGGTCGCGCCCATGCCGCCGCCGACGGCGACGTCGAACGCGACCAGCCGGTCGCCGTCGGCGATCGCGATGAAGCCGAGGTCGTGGGCGAAGACGTCGACGTCGTTCGACGGCGGCACCGCGAAGGCGGTCTTGAACTTGCGCGGCAGGTAGGTGCGCCCGTAGATCGGCTCGGGCTCGGGCTCCGGCTCCGGCTCGCCGCCCGCGACCCGCTCCTCGCCGAGCCAGATCTCGTGGTAGGCGCGCGTCCGCGGCAACAAGTGCTCGGAGACGGCGACCGCCCACGGGAAGACCTGCGCGTGCAGCGCGGTGACCTGCGGATCGGGGTTGCAGACGACGTTGCGGTTGACGTCGCCGCACGCGGCGATGGTGTCGAGCAAGGCCGCGTGGATCGCGGCGATCGCCGGCCGCAGGTCGCCCTTGAGCACGCCGTGGAGCTGGAACGCCTGGCGGGTCGTGAGGCGCAGCGTGCCGTTGCCGTGGCGGCCGGCGAGGTCGTCGAGCGCGAGCCACTGCGCGGGCGTGCAGACGCCGCCGGGCAGCCGCGTGCGGATCATGAAGCTGTAGTCGGGCTCGAGCTTCTGCTGGCGGCGCTCCTCGCGGAGGTCGCGGTCGTCCTGCTGGTAGCTGCCGTGGAACTTGAGGAGGCTCGTGTCGTCGGCGGCGAGGCCGCCGGTGAGCGGCAGCGCGAGGCTCTCGGCGATGGTGCCGCGCAGGCCACGGCTGGCGGCCTTGAGCTTCTCGACGGCGGAGGGCGGGCGATCATCCGGCATGGTCAGTAGACGTCCCGGTGGTAGCGGCCGCCGGCCCGCAGCGCGGCGAGCCAGTCGGCGGCGCCGTCCTCGTCGAGGCCGCCGTGGCGGCGCGCGATCGCGGCGAGCGCGGCGTCGACGGCGGGCGCCATCCGCCTGGCGTCGCCGCAGACGTAGACGTGGGCGCCTCCCTCGAGCCAGGCGTGGAGCTCGGCGCCGCGCTCGGCGAGCCGGTCCTGCACGTAGATCTTGTGCGGCTGGTCGCGGGAGAAGGCGACGTCCATGCGGGTCAGCACGCCGCGGGCGAGCGCGCGCTGCCACTCGAGCTGGTAGAGGAACTGGGAGCGGCGGTGTTGCTCGCCGAAGAAGAGCCAGCTCCGGCCGCGCGCGCCGGTGGCCTCCCGCTCCTGCACGAAGCCGCGGAACGGCGCGACGCCGGTGCCGGGGCCGATCATGATGACGTCGGCGTCGGGCGCGGGGAGGCGGAAGGCGGGGTTCGGCTCGACGAAGGCGCGGAGGACGTCGCCGTCGGCGGCGCGGGCGAGGAGGTCGGACGCACAGCCGGCGCGGCGGCGGCCGTCGCGGACGTCCTCGACGACGCCGACGGTCAGGTGGGCCTCGCCGGGGACGGCGACCAGGCTCGACGCGATCGAGTAGGAGCGGGGCGCGAGCGGGCGCAGCGCGGCGACCAGCTCGGCGGCGGTCCAGGCGGCGGGGAAGCGGGTGAGGATGTCGATGACCTGGTGCGAGGCGACGAGCGCGGCGAGGGCGTCGTCGTGGCCGGCGGTCAGCGCGTCGGCGAGCGCGGTCGCGCCGGCGTCGCGGCTGCGGGCGGCGTGGGCGGCGAGGAACGGCCGCGCGAGGCGGGTGAGCTCGAGGGCGTCGGTCAGCCAGGCGCGCACCGGGCGCTCGCGGCCGTCGCGGGTCGCGGGCTCGTCGCCGGTGGCGCCGACGGCGGCGAGGACGTCGTCGACGAGCTCGGGCGGGTTCGCCGGCCAGATGGCGAGCGAGTCGCCGGGCTGGTACGCGAGGCGCGCCTCGTCGATCGCCAGCTCGAGGTGGCGCACTCGCTTGTTCGCGCCGCGCGCCGTGATGGCCTGGCTGGCGAGGACGGTGGCGGGCGCGGGCTCCGCGCGGGTCGCCGAGGCGCTCGCGATCGCCGGCGGCGCCGCGTTCGCGACCGCGATCGAAGCCGATCCGGCCGCCGGCGCCGCGTGCAGCGGGATGACCACGCCGTCGCCGCGCGCGGGCGCCGCCTCGGCGAGTCCGAGGCGGACCGCGTCGTCGAGCCACGGGGCGGCGACCGCCTCGACCTCGACGTCGCACTCGCCGCGCGCGCGCAGGCGGCGGCCGCCCAGCGCGGCGAGGCGATCGTCGAGGAGCCGCGCCACGTGACAGAACTTCGGGTAGCTGGAGTCGCCGAGGCCGAGCACCGCGAAGCGCAGCTCGGGCAGGCGCGGCGCGCGCCGGCCGAGCACGAAGTCGTGGAGCGCGCGCGTGTCGTCGGCGGGATCGCCGTCGCCGTGGGTGGCGACGACGACGAACAGCACGCGCTCCTTCGCGAGGTCGCGCGGCTCGTAGTCGCTCGCCCGCACGAGCCGCACCGTGGCGCCGCCGTCGCCCAGCCGGCGCGCCAGCCGCTCGGCGAGCGCGCGGCTCGTGCCGGTGTGCGTGCCGTAGAGGACGGTGACGGCCGGCGTCGCCGGCTGCGGGGGCGCGGCCGAGACGAGGTGCGCGACGACGGGTGCCGCGACCTCGCCGCCGCGACGACCCGCGGCCAGGCCGGCGGCGTAGCCGGACAGCCAGAGCAGATCGTCGGCGGACAGCGCCTGCACCTGGTCCAGCAGCGCCGCCGCTCGCGAGGGCGCGCCCGCGAGCGCGGGAGGCGCCGGTGTCGCCGGTGGCCCCGGCGCAGGGGTCGCCGGCAGGGCCGCCAGCGGGGCCGCCGGCGGGGTCGCCTGTACCACGGCCGGCCTCACCGCCTCGCGCACCATGCCGGCGGCGATCGTCGAATGATCCTCCGGATCGATCAGCACGAACGCGCCGGTCGCCCGGTTGTCGCGGTAGCGATCGAAGACGATCGCCCGCGTCGCCGCCACCCGCACGCGGCCGATGTCGTTCGCCTCGAGCTGCGCCGCGCCGACCTCGCGCAGGGTGTCGAGATCGAGCCGGTGGTGGATCGCCTCGACCTGCGCCGGCACCGTCCGCGCGCCGAGCTTGAGCAGGTACCGGCGCCCGACCGCGAGCGGCCGCTCGCCGAGCCAGACCAGGTCCGCGTCGACGGCGGCGCCGGTCTCGGGCAGCGCCTCCGGCCCGGCCAGCACGTCGCCGCGGCCGACATCGACGTCTTGATCCAGCGCGATCGCGACCGACAGCGGCGCCCGCGCCGCCTCGAGGTCGCCGTTCATCGTCGCGATCCGCGCGACCTTGGCCGCGCGCCCCGACGGCAGCAGCGTGACCGTGTCGCCGACCCGCACCGACCCCGACGCCACCCGCCCGGCGAGCAGCCGCAGGTCCTGATCGGGGCGCAGCACCTGCTGGACGACGAAGCGGAACGCCGCCTCCTCCTGCCGCGCCTGGTGGGGCAGGGCGACCAGCCACGACAGCAGCGGCCGGTCGTGCCACGGCATGCGCGCGCTCGCCTCGGTCACGTTGTCGCCGCGCACCGCCGAGATCGGGAAGCAGCGCACCTCCGCGAAGCCGAGCCGGGCGGTCAGCGCCGTCACCTCGGCGGCGAGCCGCTCGAAGGTCGCGCGGTCGTAGCCGACCAGGTCCATCTTGTTGATGGCGACCGCGAGGTACGGGATGCCGAGCAGCCCGGCGATCGTCGCGTGGCGGCGCGTCTGCGCGAGCACGCCCTGGCGCGCGTCGACGAGGATGACGGCGGCGTCGGCGGTCGACGCGCCGGTCGCCATGTTGCGCGTGTACTGCACGTGGCCGGGCGTGTCGGCGATGATGAGCTTGCGGCGGCCGAACGCGCGCGCGGTCAGGTAGCGGTAGGCGACGTCGATCGTGATGCCCTGCTCGCGCTCGGCGAGGAGCCCGTCGGTGAACAGCGACAGATCGAGCTCGCCGCCCTTGCTCGCCTTGCGCGCGGCGGCGATCTGGTCGTCGAACAGGCCGTCGCACTCGTAGAGGAGGCGGCCGATCAAGGTCGACTTGCCGTCGTCGACGGAGCCGACGACGACGAGGCGCAGGAGCTCGTGATCGCCGTGCTCGGCGAGCAGCGCGGCGTCGTCGGCAGCGGCGTCGTCGGCAGCGGTGTCGGCGGGACCGGGAACGGGAGCGAGGCGAGCGGGAGCCGACGACATCAGAAGTACCCCTCGCGCTTCTTGGTCTCCATCGAGCCGTCCTCGTCGAAGTCGATGAGCCGCCCGGCCCGCTCGCTGGCGCGCGACGCGAGCATCTCGGTCACCAGCTCGCCGACCGTGCTCGCCGTCGACTCGATCGCCCCCGACAGCGGATAGCAGCCGAGCGTGCGGAAGCGCACCGTGCGCAGCTCCGGCACCTCGCCGGGGCGCAGCCGCATCCGGTCGTCGTCGACCATGATCCAGGTGCCCGCGCGGCTCACCACCGGCCGCGGCGCCGCGAAGTAGAGCGGCACCACCGGCAGCCGCTCGCGCAGGATGTAGAGCCAGACGTCGAGCTCGGTCCAGTTCGACAGCGGGAAGACGCGGATGCTCTCGCCGGGCGCGACCTTGCCGTTGTAGAGGTCCCACAGCTCGGGGCGCTGGCGGCGCGGGTCCCACTGGCCGGCGCGGTCGCGGAACGAGAAGACCCGCTCCTTCGCGCGCGACCGCTCCTCGTCGCGGCGGGCGCCGCCGAGCGCCGCATCGAAGCCGTGCTGCGCGAGCGCCTGCAGGAGCCCCTGCGTCTTGGTCGCGTGGGTGTAGACCTGGCTCGAGTAGTCGAACGGGTTGATGCCGGCGTCGAGCGCCGCCTGGTTGCGGTGGACGATGAGGCGGAGGCCGAGGCGCGCCGCGACCTCGTCGCGGAACCGGTACATCTCGCGGAACTTCCACGAGGTGTCGACGTGGAGGAGCGGGAACGGCAGCGGCGCCGGGTGGAACGCCTTGCGCGCCAGGTGGAGCAGCACCTGCGAGTCCTTGCCGATGCTGTAGAGGAGCACCGGGTTCGCCAGCTCGGCGGCGGTCTCGCGGATGATCGAGATCGCCTCCGCCTCGAGGAGCGCCAGGTGCGAGTGGCGCGCGGTGGCGGTGGCGTGGGCGAGCGTGGTGGTCATGACGGGCTCCCGGTGGCGAGGGCGCGCGCGGCGTCGTCGGCGCGGTCCGCGCGGTCGGCGCCGCCTCGCTCGAGCGTGAAGGCGGCGAGGTCGTGGAGGTTCGCGAGCTGCGCGCGCAACGCGACGGTCGGCCCGACGACGACCAGCGCCGGCGCGCCGATCGCCGCGGCCTCGGCGAGCGCCGCGATCCGGTCGAGCGTCGCGACGACGACCTGCTGGTCGGGCAGGGTGGCGCGCGCGATCACCGCCGCCGGCGTCTCGCCCGGCTTGCCGGCGGCGACCAGCCGCGCGGTCGCCTCGGCGAGCCGCGCGCCGGCCATGAACAGCA
>DASZXE010000964.1:0-2034 GCA_035546475.1 Kofleriaceae bacterium | reverse complement strand
CGCAGGTCCGTCACCCTGGCCGTCGCCGCGGCCGTCCTCGAAGAACATCTCGGCGGGCTCGCGGTCGGCGCCCATCGCGTGCACCAGCGCGACCAGGCTCTCGGCGAGCTGCTCGCGCGCGCGCCGCGGCATCCGGGCGATCGCGCCGAGCAGCCGCGTCTGCGCGGCGTCGGGCGTGCGCCGCAGGAGCCGGCGTCCAGCCGCGGTCAGCGCCACCTCCCTCCGCCGGCGATCCCCGTCGGCGATGCCGCGCGTGACCAGCCCCCGGTCGACGAGCCGCTGGACGACGACCGACACCGAGCTCTGGTGCGTCATCGTCCGGCCCGCCAGCTCGCTGATGGTCAGTGGCCCCGACCCAAGCAGGCAGTGCATGACGAAGACCTGGGCGCCGCTGATGCCGCCGACCCGCTCGCCTCCTCGGGATCCCTCGCGAATGACACGCACGATTCGACGCAATGCGTTCATCGCAGTGCGAACGGGCCCATCGTCTTCGCCGCTGGCCGTACGCCCCGACTGCATGTGCGCGCCATCTTGCCAGGATTCCCGTCCCGCTCGCCACGTTCCGGCGCAACGATGTTTCGTTCGCGCCGCCGAATCGGCAAGGAGATCTCGAATCGTCGAAGTCGACGTGCGCAATCATTGCGCCCTCAGACGGTCCCGGAGGCGCAAGCGTGAGCCGCGTCTCACGCCGGGTCGGCGGTGATCGCCGGCGCCCGCGTCTCGTCGGCCCGCGGCCACGCCCGCGGCTACTGCTCGTAGCCGAACCACTTCGTCCGCAGGTCGTCGATGACCCCGCTCTCGGCGAGCTGGAGGAGGATCGTGTTGATGCGCTTCCGCAGCGGGCTCCCCTCGCGCAGGCCGATCCCGTAGTTCTGCCGCTCGAACAGGCCGACGACCTGCTGGCCGGCGCGGCCCGCGACCTTGACGTGGTACGCGAGGATCGGCTGGTCGTAGACGACGGCGACGACCTCCTTGTCGTCCATCGCGGTGAACGCGCGGTCGATGGTGTCGTAGGAGCTGACCTTGGCGCCGTGCTCGCGCAGGTACTTCTCGGCGGTGCTGCCGGTCACCGTCGCGACCGCCTTGCCGGGCAGGTCGCTCGGCCCGTTGATGTCCGACGTCAGGTGGCTGACCGTCATCACCGTCGTGATCGCCGCGGTGAAGTAGGTGATGACCACGATGCAGGTCAGCATCCAGATCGCGCCGAACAGGCGGCCGATGACGTGCATCGGCCCCTTCGCGTCGCAGCCGCCGGAGAGGATCGTCGAGATCGCCCACCACGACGCCTCCCACACGCCGCGCCAGTAGGTCGGCGGGAACTGGTCGGCGTTGATCCGGCGCTCGAAGAACCAGACCAGGTGCGCGCAGGCGACGAGGATGAGCAGGAGCACGAGCGCGAACTTCGCCATCGTGCGCGTCCAGAACGTCTCCTTCATCAGCGCGAACACGCCCTGGCCCTGCGCGCGCGTGAGGATCGCGAGGCCGGACTCGTAGTACGGCGTCGAGAAGTCGATCAGCTTCTCGCGCTCCGAGGTGATGCTGATCGCCGCGATGCCGACATCGCCCTGGCCGCGGCGGATGACCTCGATGAGATCGCCGACCGTCTTGACCCAGCGCAGCTCGTAGTCGACGCCGAGCTCGCGCGCGACGCGGTCCCACAGCTCGAGGCTGAAGCCGGCGCTGTGGCCGTCCTTCTGGAAGGCGAACGGCTCGATCGGCTTGGTGTAGACGATGAGCTTCGTGCCGGGCGGCAGCGGCGGCTGGCTGCGATCGTCGTCGTCGTCGTCGGAGGCCGCGGCCGAGCCCGAGCCGGCGCCCGGCGCCGTTGCCGAACCCGCAGACGCGGCCGGCGCCGTTGCCGACCCCGCAGCCGCGCCCGGCGCCGTTGCCGAGCCCGCAGCCGCGCCCGGCGCCGTTGCCGACCCCACGCCCGAGCCCGCGCCCGTCGCCGACCCCGCGCCCGCCTCCGCCGACCCCGCCGCCGACCTACCCGATCCCGGCCCGCCGCGCGGTCCGGCCGACGCGATCCCCCCC
>DASZXE010000963.1:0-4270 GCA_035546475.1 Kofleriaceae bacterium | reverse complement strand
AGATCGTCCCGTCGTACGGCGACGCATTCCCGCGGCCGGTCTCGCCCGCGGGCCCGAGCTGCACGCCCGTGAAGCCCAGCGCCCGCGCCAGCTCGAACAGCCTCGCGCCCGCCCGCGTCCCCGGCGCGCCGACGCCGGCGTCCTCGTCCGCATCGACCGGGAAGCTCGCGTCATGGATCGCGAGCACCAGCCGTCGCACCCCGAGCGCCGCCAGCCCCTCGCGGACCACGTCCCGCTGCTCGGCCGCAGGCCACGCCTTCGACATCGCCCCGACCTTGCCACGCCCCGCCGCCCACTGCCTCGCCCTCACGGCCCTCGAAGACGCCAGGATCTCGACGGCGTGCGCGCCGACCGCACCGCCACCACGCGCTCGCCCCGCGGCGTACCGCGCCATGCGCCTCTCGCTCGCGGACGGCGAGAACGAGGAGCACGACCCGTCGCCGCGTGTGACCTCGATCCCCGGGCGCGGTGGACCGCGCCCCGAGCGCCTTCAGCTCGACCCTGTCAGAGGTCGACGACGACCTTGCCCCGCACGTGCCGGCCCGCCTGGAGCTCGACCGCGGCCCGGATCCGTTCGATCGGGAAGGTCGCCGCGATCGGCACGCGCAGCCGGCCCGCCGCGACGAGCCGCGCGAGCTCCCGGAGCGCCTCCGGCCCGGCGTTCGCGCCATTCGCCGCGGGGACGCCGTCGACCACGCCGGCGATCGTGCAGATGCGCGCGTCCGGCACGCCCAGCTCGCGGGCGACCTGGACCGTGTCGGTCCCGTGCAGGTCGAGCGCCGCGGTGACCCGGCCGGCGTGCAGCTCGCGGACCCTGCTCGCCAGGCCGTCGCCATACGCGACCGGCTCCGCGCCGAGGCCGCGCAAGAACTCCGCCGACGACGGCGACCCGGTCCCGATCACGCGCGCGCCCGCGAGCCGGGCGAGCTGCACCGCGAACACGCCGACACCGCCGCCCGCGCCGCCGATCAGCACCGTGTCGTCCGCGCCCAGCTCGAGGATGGCGAGCGCCGCCGCCGCGGTGCTGCCCGCGATCGCGAGCGTCGCGGCCGTGCGGTCCTCGACGCCCTCCGGCGTGTGATGCGCGACGCCGGTCGCGATGTTCCCGTCCGCGTCGACGACGACGAAGTCGGCGGCCGCGCGCGAGAACGCCGTCCCGAACACCCGGTCCCCGCGCGCGTACCCGCTCGCGCCCTCGCCGACCTGGTCGACGACACCGGCGTAGTCGGTCCCGAACCCGCACGGCAAGCGCAGGCCGAACCGCGCCGCCGTCGCCGCGTCGGCGGTCATGAACCAGTCCATCGGGTTCAGCCCCGCCGCCCTGACCCGCACCCGGAGCTGTCCCGGCCCCGCCTGCGGCTCGGGCACCTCGCGCACGGCCAGCACCTCCGGCCCGCCGAACGCCTCGAGCCGCACCGCCCTGCTCCTCCCGCCACGTCCATCGCTCTCTTCCTGCATGCTGCACTCCTCGCCGTCGTCGCCGCATGATGCCCCGTCCGCGCGCGCCGCGCTCTCGGCCACTCGCCCGGGCACCGCGCGCCGGAGTCGCGACCTCGCGGTGCCCCGGCGCCTCTCGAGCACGTCCACGAAGCCGTCGCCGCCTGCGCCTCGACAGCCCTTTCAGGCGCGAGGGCCTCCACGAAGGCGCGCCCGACCGCTCGTACGTGACCGCGACAGGTTCCACCGCTCGCCGCCGCCGAGCGGGATGCCGACGCGCGCCTCGCCGGCCGGCCGGCGTTGCGCATGGCCGGTCCCTGTCCCGCTGCCTCGGCTGCCAGCGGGGCGTCAGGGCGCGAGGGCGAGGCTGCGCACGATCGGCTCGCAGTCGGCGCCGTCGGCGTCGTTCGCGTAGCGGCACTGCGCCATGACGCCCTTGTCGCCGACGGCGAGGACGGTCATCGTCAGGTGCTCACCGCTGCCGGCGACGATGCGGCAGGCCTTGCCGCCGGGCAAGCTGACGACCGTCGGCGTGCCGACGACGCCCGGCAGGTGCGCGCCATTCTCGGCGCACGCGGCCGGATCGGTCGGGTCGAACGGCATCGGCGACGGTGCCGGCGACAGCACGAGCAGCGGCCACGCCTTGTCGCGCGGCTGCAAGCCGACCTGTCCCGGCTGTGCCTTGTCGACCGACACGTCCTTCCAGGTGGACGGCAGGTCGACCGTGAACGCGCCGACCGCGACCTTGGCCGCCGCGGCCACCTGCGCCCGTGCCGGCGCCGCCGTATCCGCGGCTCCGCGCGCGTGGGCGCCCTGCCCCGTCTCCTTCGCCTTGTCGCCCTTCCCGCAGCCCACCGCTCCCACGATCACCAGCAACCATGCAACGCCGTGTCGACCCGATGCCATGCCGCCTCGTACCACGCCCGCCCCAGCCGCAGCAGCCACCCGCCGGCCACTTCTCGCGTCGCCGCAGCGAGGCGCGGCAGGCCGAGGCCGGGCGGCCCTCGCCGAAGAGCGGGGCGTCAGTCACGACCACGACCGTGCGCCGCCTGGCCGCCCGTGTGGTCGGCTCGGCGGGGTCTCCTGATCGCGGTCCGCAGCGGCGGCCGACCGATCACTGCTTGAGGATCACGATCGTGAAGTCGCCCTGCAGCGGCGACTGACTGTCGCCGCTGACGGTCGCGGTGCTGCCGGTATGCAGGGCCGCGGCGACGGAGAAGGTGTGATTGCCGGCGGGCACCGACAGCGCTGCGGTCATGGCGAACGACGTGGCGGTGCCCAGCGAGAAGTTGGTGTTCGCGGCGGTGACGCGCCGGTAGCCGGCGCCCCCTGGCAGCAAGGAGCCGTCGACCGAGAGCGCGAGGTCGACGACGCTGTATGCCGAGCCGTTGTTCGAGCTGGTCTGGACGCCGCCGTCGGCGCTGAGGAGAACCTTGGCGCCCGCCGGCACGTTGATGGTCGTCGAGAGGCCGGGGACCACCGAGAAGCCCGCGCCGGGGCTGAGCGAGGCCGAGCCGACCAGCGTCACCGCCGACTGCCCGGTGGTCCCCGCCGGACCGGTCGCGCCGGCCGGCCCCGCGGGACCCTGGCTACCAGGCGCACCCGGGTCGCCCGGGTCGCCCGGGGGACCCGCCGGCCCCTCCGCGCCGGCCGGCCCCTGGACACCCGCGGGCCCCTGGTCACCTGCGGGTCCCTGGTCGCCTGCGGGGCCCTGCTCGCCTGCCGGGCCCACCGCGCCAACGTCACCCCGCGGCCCCTGCGGACCGACATCACCCTGCGGACCCTGCGTGCCGACCTCGCCCTGCGGCCCCTGCGGACCGACGTCACCCTGCGGCCCCTGCGGACCGACGTCACCCTGCGGGCCAACGTCACCCTGCGGCCCCTGCAGCCCGACCGGCCCTTGCGGGCCAACGTCACCCTGCGGCCCCTGCAGCCCGACCGGACCCTGCGGACCGGGGTCACCCTGGAGGCCGGCCGGGCCCTGCGGACCCTGCGGACCGGGGTCACCCTGCGGACCCTGGAGGCCGGCCGGGCCCTGCGGGCCCTCCGGACCGATCGGCCCCTGCGGCCCCTCGGGCCCCTGCGGCCCCGGCGCACCGTCCTGACCCATACAGCCGTCGTCGCACTCGTCATCGCCGTGGCCGTCGCCGTGGCCGTCGCCGTGGCCGTCGCCATTGCCGTGCCCGTGGCCGTTGCCCTCGCCGTTGAACGCCACCTGATCCTGGTCGGCAGCGCCGGGACGAGTCGATCCCATCCGGGCGCTGGTGTCGAGATCCTTCCCCGCGGTGCACGCACCGAGCCCGAGGCCAGCGATCAGCATCGCGCGACATGTTGAAGCGAGCATCTCTGTCTCCCTTGTTGCTTTCTTGAACGAACGGACGCGAGGACGGTGGCGCCTCGACCGCGGGCGTTCGCAAGCCGCGTGCCGCGCGCGGCGACCGCGCAGGCCGTCGTCGACCCGCCCGGCAGGCGTGCCCGGGGCCCTCGGCCGTCCTCGCGTGTCAAGGACCGGCGGAACGGATCCGGACCGGGTCGGCCAATCGGATCCGCTGATCGGCGCCGAGGAAGGCGCGCCGATCGGCGTTGTCGGCCTGGCGAGCTCGGGTCGGCCAATCGGATCCACCGACCGGTGCGGCAGGCGCGGGCTCACGACGCAGCTCCCTTGTGCGCGGCGCGGGCCGGCTTCCGGGTGCGGTCCGGCGGCGGGTTGCGGTACGAGTCGCCGTCCAGCGTCACCACGTGGGCGCCGTGGAGCAGGCGGTCCATGGCGGCGCTGGCCAGCAGCGCGTCGCCGAAGAGCGCCGGCAGCTCCTCGACTGCCCGGTTCGACGTC
>DASZXE010000962.1:0-3603 GCA_035546475.1 Kofleriaceae bacterium | reverse complement strand
CGGTGGCCGCGGCGACCGAGCCGGGCAGCGGGCGGGCCAGCTCGGGCGCGAACGCGATCGCCGTCGACAGCCGGTCGGCGAGGCCCGACGCGCGGTCGATGCGGCGCGCGACCTGCTCGTCGTCGAGGCGGCGGAGCGCGCCGAGCACCGCGCCGACGCCGATCACGCCGGCGGACGCGGCGAGCAGCCCGAGGCCGGCGCCGGTGCCGATCGTCTCGGTGCGGACCGCGAAGACGGTGGCGAGCGCGCCGGCCGACGCGACGATCGATGCCGTCGTCGCGCCGTCGAGCGCACCCTGGGCGCGCAGCCGGCGGCGCGCGCGGGCGACGAGCTCGCGGATGCGGACCAGCCCGGCGTCGACCTCGGGGCGGTCGTCGGCGCCGCCGGGGCGGCCGCCGTCCACGGGATCGCTCGCGCCCGGGCCATCGCTCGTCGTCACCGGCCTCGCGGGCGTCAGCGGCGCGTCCATGGAGCTACCTGCGTCCGATCGCGAGGAAGGGAAGGGCACTCCGCCCGGGCGCACGCATCCGCATCAACGCCGAGCATAGCACCTTCATTCGACGCACCACGGACAGCCTCGATCTGGCTGAAGCCGCGACAGGTGCGACGGGCGCCTCGACGAGCACACTCCGCGAGACAACCGCCGGCGGCCGCGGTTTCGTCCGATCAGAGCTGGAAGACCGCCAGCGAGAACTTGTTGCTCGTCGTGTCGAGCACCTTGATCGTCTGCCGCGCGGTGTCGGTCGGCACGATCGAGCTGATGCTGCCGGTCCGGCCCGCCTCGGTCACGATGAAGTAACGGCGGCCCTCGGGCGCGATCGCGCGGTCCGCGAGGTAGCGCTTGACCGCGACGTTGTCCGTCTCCTTGAGCGCCGTCTGCATCTCCGGCAGCACGCCCCAGATCTCGTCACCGCTCCAGAAGTTCTCGCCGCGCCAGTAGAGCTGCCAGGCGATCAGGCGGTCGGCGTCGACCACGCGCGTCGGGCGGCGGCCGCGCCGGGTGTCGCTGCCGCTCGCCTCCGCGGTCCGCCACGCCTGCGCGAGATCGATCGGATCGAACTGGATGCGGATCGTGTGCGGCCCGACCTCGCGGCTGGTGCCGTGCACCGTCAGCTTGAGGTCGTGGCTGCCGCCCTGCACCTCGACGGTCACCGCCATCGGCTGGCCGTCCTGGTAGTCGAGCGGGATGAACGTGTCGAAGTCCCAGTGCGTGCGCAGGCGCAGCCAGTCGTCGCGGAAGTCGTGCGGCACGTAGTAGACGACCTTCTCGCCGTAGATCTGCCGCTGCTCGTAGTAGGTGCGCACCGCCTCGCGCATGCCCCAGTGGGTGCCGGCGATCGGCATGTAGACGTGCATCGACCACAGCGCGCTGCCGATCGCGGTGACGGCGAGCGACGCCACCGCGAACCGCCGCAGGCGGGTGCCGAGCAGCACCATCGCGGCGGCGCCGCACAGGCCCATCACCAGGAAGGCGTCCGACGGATCGATCGACCACGGCGGCATCGACGGCCACGGCCGGTCGTGCCGGTAGGTGAACATCTCGATCCAGCGATCCGGCTCGAACATCAGGTCGCGCGCGAGGAGCAGCACCATCGCCGCCGCGAAGCCGCCGTAGACGAGCGACGGCCGGATGCGTCCGGCCAGCAGGTCGTCGAGCCAGAACGCGATCAGGATCGCGAACGCCGGCACCGCCGGCAGGATGTAGTGGTGGAACTTCGTCTGCGACATCGAGAAGAGCGCGGTCGCGACGATCGCCCACACCGCGACGAGGAAGCGGGTCCGGCCGGCGCGGCCGTGGACCGGCTTGACCAGCGCGGCGGCGGCGAGCGCGAGCGGCACCAGCGCGGCCCACAGGAACATGCCGTAGCCGGCCTGGCCGAGGACGTAGTCGAAGGTGCCGCGGTCGCCGGGGACGCCGACGCCGGCGCGGTTGAGGTTGTGGAAGTAGATCCACTCGGAGATGAACTTGCGGCCGTCGCGCTCCCACATCGCGATGTGCCACGGCAACACGGTGACGAGCGTCATCACGATGCCGCGCTGCACCTCGAAGACGCCGTCGACGAGCTGGCGCCAGCGGTTCTGGAACAGGATGACGAGCGCGCAGACGACGCCGGCGATGCCGAAGCCGGGCAGGCCCTTGCCGATGACGCTGATGCCGATCAGCGCCCAGAACCAGAGGGCGTAGACCGCACCGCGCCGGGCCCGCAGCGGCTTCAGGTCGCTGACCTGGCGGGCGCGCGCGTGCGCCTCCGGCCAGCTCGGGTACCAGCCGAGCATGATGAGCCCGAGCAGGTACGACGGCAGGCCGGGCTCGCCGAGCCGGACCGCGCGCGACCACGAGCCGACGAACGGCCAGATGAAGAGCGCGCGGACGTAGACGAACACGCGCGGCGTGAAGATGTAGAGGACGGCGAGCGACATCCCGCCGAAGAGGAACCAGCCCGGCTGGGGCAGGCCGCCGCGGATCGTCGGGAACTTCTGGACCTGGAAGTAGACGAGGTAGTACCAGGCCTGGACCACCAGGAAGCCGCCGATGATGATCGCGAGCGGCCAGCGGACGTCCCACGCGATCCAGCGGCGGCGCCACAGCGTGATCGGCCCCAGCCGGCGCGGCGCGCCGACGCCGACGTGGTCGGGGAACAGCGCCTCGACGAGGTGACCGAGGCCGGGGCCGAGCGGCACCCGGCCGAGCGGTCGCGCGGGCTCGGCGCCGTCCTCCGCGGCGAGGAGGAACATGATCAGCCCCGCGATGAGTAACGACACCAGGATCATGTCCGTGATGCCCTGTCTCGCGACGAGGAAGTAGAACGGACATGTCCCGAGCACGAGGAAGCCGAGCCAGGCGACGCGCCGGTTCACCAGCCGCGCGAGCCCCCACCAGAGGACGGTCAGGCCCATCACGCCGAGGAGGACGAACGGGAGCCGCACGGCCAGCATGACCTTGTCGGAGCTGACCATCTCGCCGGAGTAGCCGCCGTCGTCGGCGATGCCCAGCGCGGTGTAGGTGGCGGCCATCAACCAGAACGTGAGCACCGGCTTGCTGCGAAAGCCCTCGTTCTGCCAGTTGAGGTGGACCCAGTCGTGGTCCTGCTTCATCCGGCGGGCGACCTCGCCGTAGTGGGTCTCCCACGGATCGACGAGCGAGTAGCGCCAGATGCCGGGCAGCAGCAGCGCGAGCGCGAGCAGCGCGACGACGACGACCTCGAACGCGCGCGGCGGCCGGGCAGGGCGGGTGGCGGGCGCGAGCGGCGCGCCGGCGTCGGTGTCCGCGAGGGCCGCGGGGTCCGCGGGGTCCGCGAGATCCGCGGTGGGCTCGGCCATGGGGCGCGACCGTAAACCAGCCGGCCCGGGGGGTAAAGGGACCCGCCTCACGCCGCGGCGCCTCCGGGTCGGCCGGGAAGGCCGCGAGCTGTGCGGCCCGCAGAGGCGGGCTCGGGTGCGCGGCTACTCGTCGACGGGGGCGCGCGGGGTAGCGAGGCCGGGCGGCGCGTGGCGAGGCCGGCACCTCGGGGCTACGGTCGCTTCGTGCTCTCACCCGGTCGAGTCGAGGTGGCGGAGCCGGTGCGGGCGTCCGGCGACCGCGGCCTGGCGGCGACGCTGACC
>DASZXE010000961.1:0-3184 GCA_035546475.1 Kofleriaceae bacterium | reverse complement strand
GATCGTCGGCCCCGCGGGCCCCGGCGGCGCCACGCGCGTCGACGGCGACCTGCTGGTCGAGCGCGGCGAGCGCGGGCTGGCGTCGGTCGCGACCGCGCTGGTGCCCGAGCGCGCCGACTGGAGCCTCGCGATCGAGCGGGTCGCCGACGGCGCGGGCGTCGGCCGGCTCGACGCCGCCGGGGTCGACGGCGCGGCCGACGAGGCGCTCGCGCTGCGCCGGGTGTCGATCAAGGTGACGACCGCCGGCGACTACGCGCAGACCGAGATCGAGCACGTCTTCTACAACCCGTCGTCGACGGTGCGCGAGGGCACCTTCCGCTTCCCGGTGCCCGACCGCGCGATCGTCACCGGCCTGGCGATGGAGATCGACGGCAAGCTGATGGAGGGCGAGATCGTCGAGAAGGAACAGGCGCGCGAGATCTACGACAAGATCGTCGACAAGATGATGGACCCGGCGCTCCTCGAGTGGGAGGAGGGCTCGTGGTTCAAGCTGCGGGTCTTCCCGCTCGAGCCGGGCGCCGAGAAGCGCGTGATCATCCGCTACCAGGCGCCGCTCGCGAAGACCGCCGGCGGCCTCGCCTACGACTTCAGCGTCGTCCGCCCGCACCCCGAGGGCGCGGCGGCGACCACGACCGCGACGGTCGCGCCGATCGACGACCTCGCGATCACGATCGACGGCACGCCGCGCCTGCACGAGACGGCGCTGGCGAGCGACCTCGACGTCAGCCTGCCGATCGCCGGCACGCCGCCGCCGGTCGTGCGCGAGGTGCGCGACGACGGGACGTACCTGGCGGTGCGCGTGAGCCCGCAGGCGCTGCTCGCGGGCACGCCGGCGCCGAGGACCGGCGATCGCAAGGTCGCGGTCATCGTCGACACCTCGCGCAGCTCGCTCGAGAGCCGCGAGCTCGAGCTGTCCTTGTTGAAGACGACGCTCGGCGCGCTGGGGCCGCGCGACCAGTTCGCGATCCTCGCCGCCGACGTCGAGGTGACGCCGGAGGGCCATGGCTTCGTGACCGCCAGCGAGGCGTCGATCGGCGCGGCGGCGGCGTTCATCGACGGCATCGAGCCGGACGGCGCGACCGATGTCGGCGCGGCGCTGGCGGCGGCCGCCGCGCTGCACCCGACCGACGTCATCTATGTCGGCGACGGCATCCCGAGCTGGGGCGTGCGCGATCCGCAGAAGCTGGCGGAGGCGGCGGCCGCGGTCGGCGCGCCGATCGACGCGGCGCTGGTCGGCAAGGGCGCCTCGACGGAGCTGTGGTCGAGCCTGACCGGCGCGAGCGGCGGCCGCGCGATGATCGTGCGCCGCGCGATCGACGCCGACCGGTTCGCGCTGGCGGCCACCCACCTCGACGGCGTGCGCCGGCTGCGCAACGCGCACATCACGGCGGCGAGCGGCGTCGTCTACCCGACGACGACGACCACGCTGCTCGAGGGCGACGAGCTGACCGCGCTGATCCACAGCCCGGCCGGCGAGGCGCCGCCGACGTCGGTGACGCTCGTGGGCGACGTCGACGGCAAGGTCGTCAGCCAGGAGGTGCAGCTCGCCGCGGCGACCGACGTGAAGGGCGTCGCGCAGCGCTGGGCGGTGTACCAGCTCGCGGCGATGGAGGCGGCCGACGCGCCGCGCGAGGATCTCGTCAAGGCGAGCCAGGAACTCGGCGTGCTGTCGCGCGCGACCTCGCTGCTCGTGCTCGAGAGCGACGAGGCGTACAAGGAGTACAAGATCGAGCGGCGCAAGGCGGAGGAGGCCGAGAAGCTGGCGGCGGCGACGCCGACGGTGACCGGCGGCGACCTCGACTCGCTCGGCGCGCCGCAGGCGAGCCTCAGCCCCGAGGAGGTGCAGCCGGGTGACCCGGAGATCAAGATCCCGGCGCCGATCGACGCGCGGCAGGTGCTCGTCAGCTTCCCGTGGGGCGAGAGCAAGGTGGCGGTGTGGGACCGCGAGGTCGGGGCGTGGATGGTCCGCTTCCTGATCGACAAGGACACGCCGGACGGGACGTACCAGGTGCGGGTCGCGGTGACCCACGCGGATGGCCACGTCGAGGTGCTGGCGCTGCCGTTCACCGTCGACACCCGGCCGCCGGCGGTGGCGCTGACCGCCAAGGCGATCGAGGGCGGCTACCTGATCGAGGCGAAGCAGGTGCCCGGCGGCGGCGCGCGCCGCAAGGACGCCGACAAGGTCGAGGTCGCGTTGCCCGACGGCACCATCCTGACGCTGGCGCAGACCGCGCGCGGCAAGTTCTCCGGGACGTGGACGACCGCGCCGCTCGCCTCGGCCGTCACGCTGCGCGTCGTCGTGCGCGACCACGCCTTGAACCAGTCGGTGACCTCGCTGGCGATCGCGCCCTGACCGGGGCCCTGACCGGACCCTGACCGAAACGAATCGTCGCGAAGGAGCCCGCGGTCGGAAGACCCCGCGGGCTCCGGGCGTTTCACCCGCGAGCCGCCATGCGTCATCCACTCGCGCTCCTGTTCACCATGCTCGCCGCGCTGCCCGCCGTGGCGGCGGCGGCGCCGGTCGTCCACACCGACACCAGCGACGTGCGGGCGTGCCTGCCGCTCGCCGGCGGCGGCGCGCTGGTCGGGACCGCGGGCGGGCTGGTGCGCGTCGACGCGAGCGGCGCGCGGGTGGCGACCTGGACCGCCGCCGACGGCCTGCCGGGGACGCGCATCGAGGCGCTCGTCCCCGACGGCGACGCGGTCTGGATCGGCGCCGACGGCGGCGGTGCGCGCGTCGATCTGTCGGGCGCGGCGCCGAGGACGCTGTCGAGCTACGAGGGCCGGCCGGTACGCGACGTCGTCGTCCACGGCGGCGTCACCTACGCGGCGACCTGGGAGGGCGGCGTCGTCGTGCTCGGCGGGCGCAAGCCGCGCGCGCTGCCGTTCGAGGGCAAGCGGCCGGCGGCGCGCCTGCGGGTCGCGGCGCTCGCGTCGCAGGGCGGCACGCTGTGGGCCGGCACCGCCGGCGGGCTCTACGCGCTGCGCGGCAAGCGGCTCGAGCGGGTCGCGATCCACGGTGACCAGCCGGAGCCGGCGGTGGCCGGGTTGCTCGCCGACGGCGACCGGCTGTGGATCGCGACGGCGATCGGCCTCTTCGTCCGGGATGCGGACGGTGCGCGGCTGGTCGCGCCCGGCGACGTCCGCCGGGTCGTCTCGCTCGACGGCGCGATCGCGATCGCGA
>DASZXE010000960.1:0-7244 GCA_035546475.1 Kofleriaceae bacterium | reverse complement strand
GCGCAGCCGTCCAGGTGCGCCTCGAGGCCGGCCAGCTCGCCGGGCGCGAGCCGGCCCTCGGCGAACGCGACGACCACGTCGGCATCGGGACACCCGTTCACCGGACGCCAGTATACTCGCGCCATGGAGGGTCCGAGCGAGGCGGCCGTGGCGTTCGCGGAGGTGCGCGAGGTGGAGCCGACCGCGGCGCTCGCCGAGGCCGTCGACGGCGCGCTCGCCGGCGCCCGCGCGCGCTGGCCGCTCGTCACGCTCGACCCGGCCGCGTTCGCGCGCTTCCTCGCCGCCCGCGTCGACGCCGACGAGCTGGCGAGCGCGTGCGTCGACGATCTGCTGCTCGCCGACGCCTGCCTGCGCGGCGATCGCGCGGCGCTGGGCGCCTTCGAGGCGCTGCTCGCGCAGGTGCCGGCGTGGGTGAGGCGGCCCGCCGGCCCCGCGATCGACGAGCTGACCCAGCGCCTGCGCACGTCCCTGCTGGTCGGCGCCGACGCCGGCCTCGCCGGCTACCGCGGCCGCGGCGCGCTGCACGCGTGGCTGCGCGTCTGCGCGCTGCGCCTCCTGCGGAAGCTCGACGCCGAGGGCCGCGCGCAGCCGCTCGAGGACGTGCCGGCCGAGCAGGCGCCCGCCGCGCGGACCGCCGATCCGGTGCGCGCGCTCGCCGGCGCCGAGGCCGGCCCGGTGCTCGCCGACGCGCTCGGCCGCGCGCTCGCGTCGCTCACCAGCAAGCAGCGCGCGCTGCTCCGCCTGCGCCACACCGCCGGCGTCACCGACGAGCAGATCGGCCGGATGTACGGCGTCCACCAGTCGACCGCGACCCGCTGGATCGCCGCCGCGCACGAGGCGGTCGCGCTCTCGGTGCGCCACCACCTGCGCGATCAGTTGCGCCTGCGCGCCGACGAGGTCGACAGCATCGTCGGCGCCGGCCAGAGCCGCCTCGACGTCAGCCTGAGCGCCCTGCTCCGCACCCGCACCTGACCGCGGTTGCCCTCGCGACGCCGGGGTCAGCCCGGCGGCTTGGTCTGCTGCACGATCCGGTCGGAGCGGCTGACGACCCGCTCGCGGCGGACCGGCTCGTACTGGCGCGGCAGGGTGACGATGAAGCGGGTGCCGGTGCCGACGTGGGTGTCGACGTCGATGCGGCCCTCGTGGCGCTCGACCAGCTCGTGGACGATCGCGAGGCCGAGGCCGGTGCCCTCGCCGACGTCCTTGGTCGTGAAGAACGGATCGAAGATGCGCGGCACCACGTCGGGCGGGATGCCGGGGCCGTTGTCGCCGATCACGACGACGACGTGGCCGCCGTCGAGCCGGGTCTCGATCGTGATGACCGGCGCCTCGCGGCCCGCGAGCGCCTGGATCGCGTTGGTGAGCAGGTTCATGAAGACCTGGCCGAGCTGGCCGGCGTGGCCGCGGATGCGGCCGACCTCGCCGTAGCGGCGCTCGACGGTGATGTTGCCGCGCAGGAGGTGGCGCAGCAGCTCGAGCGAGTCGTCGAGGCTGCGGTTGAGGTCGAAGTCGACGACCTTCTCGTCGTCGGTGCGCGAGTAGTTGTGCAGCGCGCCGACGATCGCCTTGGTCCGCTGCGCGCCGCGCTGGACCACCCGCACCATGTCGCGGATCTCGTGGGCGGCCTCGCTGCGCGCCCGGGCGTCGGCGGCGTCGAGCTCGCCGATCGCCTCCTGCAGCGGCCCGACCGTGTTCACGATCGCGTTGACCGGGTTGTTGATCTCGTGGGCGATGCCGGCGACGAGCTGGCCGATCGACGCCATCTTCTCCGAGCGGACGAGCTGCGCCTGGGTGCGGGTCAGCTTGTCGAGCGTCTCGGCGAGCTCCTTGTTCTTCTTGGCGAGGTCGGCGGTGCGCCGCTGCACCGCGCGCTCGAGGTCGAGGTTGACCTCCTCGGTCGAGCGCAGCTTCTCGCGCAGCGCGCGCCGCATGTCCTCGAGCGCGAAGGTGAGCCGGCCGATCTCGTCGCCGTCGCCGCCGGACGTCACCGGCTCGGTCAGCTCGCCGCGGGCCATCTGATCGGCGCGCTGCTCGAGGCGGCGGATCGGCCCGACGAACTGCGCGACGGTCGCCACCACGATGCCGGCGCAGGCGCCGAAGAGGACGATGAAGAAGAGCAGGAGCTCGCGCAGCGGCCGCGCCAGCGACTGGCCGCGACCGCGGTAGTCGGGGTTGAGCACCGCGACCGAGCCGAGATCGTAGTGGCGGCCGTGCCAGGTGACGTCGAGGCGGCCGGCGTTGCCGGCCAGCTCGGCGGGGCCGATCGAGAGGTGGCTGCCGCGCCGGATCTCGGCGGCCTGGTACCAGGTGAGCGACGGCGCGCCCATCGGGCCGCCGCCGACGGCGACGACCTCGCTGTTCGGCGCGCCGCCGGCGTCGTCGAGGTAGTAGACGACCGCCGACGCCTCCGGGTTGCGAGGCGCCAGCTCGCGCACGCTCGCCTCGACCAGCGCCGGCGACGGCGGATCCGGCGACGCGGCGACCGCGGCCTGCACCTCGGAGCGCACCCACGCCAGGCCGATGTTCGCCTGCCGCTCGGCGGCGTCCGACGCGAGCTTCTTGTACTGCACGAAGCCCCACAGCAGCGCCATGCCGCAGGCGAGCACCACCACGCCGCCGAACGAGACCATCAGCTTGGCGCGCAGGCCGAGCGACGGCGCGACCTCGCGCACCGGGATGCGGTAGCGGGCCGACAGCTCGGCGAGCACCGGCCGCAGGGCGTCGCGGTGGCCGAGGGTCTCGTAGATCGCGGCGGCGAGCGCGACGACCAGCAGCGCGAGGCAGTCGATCACGGTGTCGTCGAGCTCGAGGCCGACCCACCAGCGCACGATGAAGCCGGTGACGACCGCGATGACGATCCAGGTCGCGATGCCGACCAGCGCGAGCCGGTACGGCAACGCCTGCGAGCGCCGGTAGACCTGGGTCGCGCTCGACGCGTCGTGGGTCTCGCCGGCGTCGCGCTGCAGGTAGCGCGCGAGCGGCCGGCACAGCCAGTAGGCGACCGCCGACCACCCGCACCAGCCGATCGCGGCGGCGGGCGGCAGGTAGGTCTCGATCGCGAGGTACTCGCTGTGCGTGATCGGCATCAGGAAGTAGAGGAAGGCGGCGTGGGCGATCAGCGCGCTCGAGGCGACGACGAGCGACCACAGCGTCAGCGACCGGCGGTGATCGACCGGGCCGCCGCGCAGCACGCCCTCGCCGACGAACAGGCGGGTGCGGACGCCGTCGAGGATCCGGGCCAGCCAGAGGGCGCGCGCGCCGGCGATCGGCGCCGCGTGCAGGCCGGCGAGCGCGGCGAGCGACAGCGCCTGCTCCGCGCGCCAGCCCTGGTAGCGGGCGAGGAAGCTGCCGACCGCGAAGGCGCCGCCGACCCACAGCGCGGTGCGGGCGAGGAACGCGCGCAGCGGCGTGCGCAGGGTCGCGCGGTAGCCGCGGGCGAGCAGCCGGCGATCGGCGCGCACCGCCCGGCGGCGGGCGACGACGCACGCGCGGATCGGCAAGAGCCACGCGAACAGCGCGACCAGCCAGACCAGCATGGCGCCGATCGCGACCGGCACGCCGATGCGGAGCAAGGTCGACAGCGGGACGTCGCCGAGGTCGAACAGCACCCACAGCGGGTAGAGGACGAGGCCGACCTCGGCCGCGGTGAGGACGACGCCGGGCAGGACGAGGTGGCGGCGGAACGGCACCGCCGCCTCGACGTCGACGGACGTCAGGCGGAGGTCGTCGCCGTCGCGGACGAGCGGCATCGCGCGAGACTGTACTCGTTTTCGCCCGGGTGACGTCGTAGAGTCGAGGCGTGCGCGCCCGTCCTCGCCTCGCCCTCGGCCTCGCGGTCGCCGCGGCGCTGGGCGCGGCGGCGGCCGGCGGTCGGCCCGCGCGCGCCGACCGGCTCGACGGTGAGGGCTACTCGATCGCGGTGGCGTCGCCAGCGCAGGCCCGGCCCGGCGCCGCGGTGACGGCGACGGTGACGGTGACGCCGCGCGCGGGGTGGAAGCTGAACACCGACTACCCGTTCAAGCTGGAGCTGGCGCCGCCGGCCGGCGTGAAGGTGGCCAAGCCGGTGCTGCGCAAGGACGACGCGCGGCGCTACGCGGAGAGCGGGGCGGATGTCGACGTCGCGATCACCGCCGACAAGGCCGGTCCGGCGGAGGTGGCGGCGACGATCCGGTTCGCGACCTGCGACGACGCCACCTGCTCGGTGCACAAGGTCGCGTTCGCGATCCCGCTGCACTGAAGGCCCCGGCCGCAGGGCGGGCCGGGATGGTTCTGGGTCGAGATCGGGCTTCGGGGTTCCCCCCGAGGCCGATCGATCGACGAGAGGGTTGGCATGCTGGCCAGCCCCGTGAGCGCGCGGCCCTCGGCCCGCGGCCCGCGGCGCGGATCAGGTGCAGCCGCTCGACGGCGTCAGCGCGTCCTCGGCCATCCAGCCGAAGCGCCGCACCCCGTCGGCGGCGCGCACGTAGCCGTAGAGGAACCGCATCGTGCCGCTCTGCCGCTTGTAGGCACCGTGCGCGTCGGGCACCCACAGCGGGATCGAGATCGACGGCTTGCCGGTGGCGGTCGGCACCACGACGCGCTGGAAGCGCGTGCCGGCAGGGAAGTGATCGGTCGTCGCGCCGCCGAGCGAGAAGCCGGGCACCGAGAAGATGAGGTTCGCGGAGCGGCGGCCGTTGTTGCGCGGCAACGACAGGTAGTCGCCGGCGCGCTCGTGCGTCTCGTGGCTGTCGTAGACGACCTTCTTCAGCTCGAGCGAGGCGTCGTCGCTGTCGCGGATGCGGTAGCAGGCCATCAGGCCCTGGCCGGGATCGCGCGCGTCGACGTTGCCGTTCTTGGCGCGGAACGACGTCTCGCCCTGGATGTGATCGATCGGGTACCAGCCGGCGCTGCCGTTCGACGTCGACAGCGCGAGCGCGTGCGCCTTGCCGGCGAGCAGCCGGGTCTGGCCGTAGTTGAACGCGAGCGAGCCGCCGGTCTGCACGCCGAGCACGGCGCCGTTGCCGTCGCGGATCGAGGCGCCGGTGACGACGCCCCACTGCTCGCCGCCGTCGTTGGTGAGGACGCGGTTGCCGCCGGTCGCCCGGAACTTGCAGTTGTACGGGCTCGCGGCGCAGGCGGCGCCGTTGACGCCGGCGGTGAGGCCGACCTCGACGGTGCCATCGCCGAAGTCGCCGGGGTCGACGAGGTCGTCCGGATCCGGCTGGTCGAGCTCGTCGCCGACCATGCAGGCGCCGAGACCGACCACGAACAGCGCGGTGACGAGAGAGGCGGGTCGAGCGAGCACGCCGCCGACCGTTGCAGCGGACATGCCAGCGAACGAACGTGCGAGCGGCGCGCTGCGGCGGGTTCGGGCCCGCGATCGCGCACGGTCGTGGGCGATCGGCGGTGCCCGGCTGGCGACGGCAGCCCCAGCCCCGCGAGGCCTCCCGGGCGTTGGCCCGGGCCGCCTCCGCGCCCTCCGCGCATGGCGGGCAGCGCGATCGCGTAGACTCGCGCCGATGCCGCGGGTCCCGATGTGCGCGCTGGCCGCCGTGGGGCTCGCCGCGTGCCCGCCGCGCCCCCCGCCGGTGCCGAAGGATCTCGCCGCCCACGGCGTCCACCGGATCCGGCTCGACACCGGCGACGCCCACGGCCTGTCCGGCTTGACGGTCACGCCCGACGGCGCGGTGTGGACCGTCGCCGAGCGGTCGTACGCCGCGTTCCGCATCGAGCTCGACCTCGCCCAGGCGCCGCCGGTCGTGCGCGCGATCCGCCGGTGGCCGGTCACCGGCCTGCCGCGCGGCGAGGAGCTCGAGTCGCTCGGCACCCTCGCCGACGGCTCGCTGCTCGCCGGCACCGAGGGGCCGACGCTGCACCGGGTGCGCGCCTACCGGCTCGTGGTCGCCGGCGATCACCTGGAGGCGCAGTCGCCGCCGCTCACGATCGGCGCCGACGTCCTCGGCGTCGACGCCGGCGGCAACCACGGCATCGAGGGCGCGTGCGCCGTGCCCGGCCTCGAGCTCCTGGGCCTCGAGGAGGCCGGCCGCGACGCCGAGGGCCGGTGGGCGCCGCTCGTCGTCGTCACCGAGGGGGGCGCGCCGGGCAGCGCGCCGGCCGCGCCGCCGGTGGTCCGCCACCTCCGGCTCACGACCGAGACCGGCAAGATCTCCGCGCTCGACTGCTGGCGCGACGGCGACCGCGTGCGGGTCGTCGCGATCGAGCGCCACTTCTCCGTCACCCGCATCCTCGGCTTCGACCTCGCCGGCGACGGCCGGGGCGACGGGCCGATCACGCCGGCGGTGCTGCGCGACCTGTCGCCCGTGCTGCGCGGCTCGCTCAACCTCGAGGGCCTCGTCCGGCTTCCGGACGGTCACCTGCTCGCGGTCGTCGACAACCAGTACGGCCGCATCACCGGCCCCGACGAGCTGATCTGGTTCGCGGACCGGCCGGACCTGTCGCCATGAGCCGCGCCGCGCTCCTCCTCGTCGCGCTCGCCGCCTGCAAGGGCGGCGGCCACGGCGCGCCGTTCGGCCCGCCCGAGCGGGTCGCCGCCCTCGGCGAGGTCGCGGACGTCGTCGCCGACGCCGGCGGCGTGGTCGCGCTCGCGTCCGGCGATCCCGGCGTGCGCCACGGCGGCACGATCGTCGCCGTCGACGGCGCCGGCGCGGTCACGACCCTCGACGCGCGCATCGACGGGCCGGGCCACCTCGCGCTCACCGCGACCGACGCCTACTTCCTCGTCCCGAGCGGCGTGCAGGCGGCCGCGCGCAGCGGCGACGGCGCGCGCACGATCGCCCGCGTCGACGGCGCGACCGCGATCGCCATCGCCGGGGCCGACGTGCTGGTCGGCGCCGGCGGGCACCTGCTCGCCTACGACCACGACGGCGCGGGGCGCGTGCTGGTCGCCGACGCCGGCTCGATCGCCGACCTCGCCGTCGACGACGCCCACGTCTACTGGCTCGACGCCGGCGGCCGCGTCGTGCGCGCGCGGCGCGACGGCACCGAGGTCACCGTGCTCGCCGGCGACCAGGTGGAGCCGGCCGCGATGGCGCTCGCCGGCGACGCGGTCGTCTGGGTCACGCGCGGCGACCCGGCGCGCCAGCTCGCCGCCACCGTCGCCACCGTGCCCGCGGCCGGCGGCGCGGTGCGCGTGCTGCAGCAGGGCGGCCAGGACGACCGCGCGGTCGCCGTCGACGGTGGCTGGGTCTACTGGACCGACGGGACGGTCGAGGCGGGGACGGTCCACCGGGTCCGGCTGACCGGCG
>DASZXE010000959.1:0-6409 GCA_035546475.1 Kofleriaceae bacterium | reverse complement strand
CCGGCGCGCGCGACGGCGCGGGCACCGACTCGCGCTTGCCGACCCGCCCGAACGGCGCCGTCGTCGACGGATCCGGCCCGCCGGCCGCCGCCTTCGCGACGTCGTCGAGGAACTGCTTGAGCGTCAGGTAGCGCCGCGCCGGGTTGCGGTCCATCGCGCGGCCGATCACCGCGTCGAACGCCGGCGCGATGTGCGCCAGCGACGACGGCGGCGGCACCGCGCCGGCCAGGTGCGCGGCGTGGATCGCCGGCGCGTCGCCGGCGAACGGCGGCTGCCCGGTCAGGAGGAAGTAGGTCAGCGCGCCGAGGCTGTACGTCGTCGAGCGCTGGTCGATCGGCTTGCCCTCGATCGCCTCGGGCGACACGAAGGCGGGCACGCCGGGGACCCGCTCGCCGGGCGTCGGCACCGCGAAGTTGATGAGCTTCACCTGGTCGCCGGCGACCAGCACGTTCTGCGGCGCGAGGTCGCGGTGGACGAGGCCGACCTTGGCCGCGTCGAGCAAGGCGGCGCCGATCGCCGCGACCAGCTCGGTCGCGCGGTCGACGTCGATGATCCCCGCCTCGACCTGCGCGTTCAGCGGCAGCCCGCCCTCGACCCACTCGCTCGCGACCCAGAGCTGGTCGCCCTGCTTGCCCGAGGCCAGCACCTGCGCGATCTGCGACGACTTCACCCGCTCGAGCAGCTTCAGCTCGCGCTCCACCCGCTGGCCCTGGGCCGCCGGGGTCAGCACGGCCGGCGCGATCAGCTTGACGGCGACGGTCGCCCCGGTCTGCGTATCGGTCGCGCGGTGCACCGCGCCGCTGTCACCGCCCGCCAACCGCGGCCCGAGCTGGAAGCGGCCACCCAGCAGCCCGGACGCCGCCGGCGCCGGCGCCGGCGCGGCCGCCATCGCCACCAGCCGCCCAGCGTCGGCGGTGCAGAAGTTGGCGTCGTCACCGTACTGGGTGCCGCACTTCGGACAGACTTTCATGTCGGGACCTTCGCTTGCAAACATGCGGATCGTAGGGACATCCTCCGTCGAAAGCAACCGGAGGACCCATGCGTCTGGTGACCCTGGCTTACGAGACCGCCGACGAGTTCCTCGCCAGCTACGCGGAGCGCGACGGCGGCACGATCTCGGTGAAGACCCGCACCGACGGCACGATCGGCGAGAAGATCCTCGTCGAGATCTCGTTCCCCGGCCTGCCGAACCGCGCGCTCCTGCGCGCGACGGTCGCGTCGATCACGTTCGAGCAGGGGCTGCGCCTCACGATCGACGAGGCCGACGCGTCGACGCGCGACTTCATGCTGTCGATCGCGCGCGGCGACAACGTGCTCATCGCGGCGCACCGCGATCACGCGCGCTTCCCGACCACGCTGCACGCGCGGTGGTCGCTGGCGGGCGCCAAGGGCAGCGCCGCCGACACGACGATCGTGGAGGACATCTCGGCCGGCGGCGCGTTCGTGCAGACGGCGACCCCGCCCGACGTCGGCGCGACGGTCGAGCTGACGATCGCGGTGCCGGTCGGGCCGATGCTGGAGACGAGCGGCCACGTCGCCTGGGTGCGGCACGGGAAGTCGCCCGGCTTCGGGGTCGACTTCGACGCGCTGGTCGGCGACAGCGGGCGGCGGCTGCGGGCGCTGCTGCGGCACGCCTCGGCGACGGCGGAGGTCGAGCTGGAGGCCTGACCGCGTCCGGCCCCGCGGGTACGGGGGCACGGGCACGGGCACGGGCACGGGCAGCACACGGGGGCGTTGACACCCGGGGGCTGGCTCGGTAGAAACCGGGACCCGCCATGGCCTCGAACACCGCCGCCTCCGAGAACAAGCGCAAGCGTTCCCACAAGAACATGGGCCGCCGCCGGAAGAACGTCACCGGTCGCAAGTCGACCAAGAGCGCGGCGGAGCTGTTCGCCGCGCTCGGCGAGCCGGGCAAGCCGGCGCCGGTCGCCGCCAAGGCCAGGTAGCGCCGCGAGCCTCGCGCTCGCCGGACGCTCGCTACACGGGCTCGGCCGACACGCGGTCGACCGAGTAGACGCCCTTGATCCGCGACAGCGCGCGGATGACGCCCTTCAACTGGTCGAGGTCCTTCACGCTCGCGTGGAAGGTGTTGACCGCCCGCCCCGCCTCGGTCGCGCGGCAGTGGGCCTGGTTGATGTTGACGCCCTGGTCGGTGAACGACTGGGAGATCGTCGCCAGGAGCCCCGGCTTGTCGGCGCACAGCACCTGGATCGCCACCTCGTGGCTGCCGTGCGCCTGGCCGTCCCACGCCACCTCGACGCGCCGCTCGGGATCGAGGTCGAGCCCCTTGTCGCAGTCGCGCCGGTGCACGGTCACGCCCTTGCCGCGCGAGATGTAGCCGACGATCGGATCGCCGGGCAGCGGCGAGCAGCAGCGCGCGAACCGCACGAGGATGTCGCCCTGCCCCTGCACGAGGATGCCGCTGCCGGTCGGCCGCCGCGTCACCTTGCGCAGCAGCGTCTTGAGGACGCCCTCGCTCTTCTCCTTCTCCTGCTCGGCCTTCTTGACGTCGTCGGGCAGGAGCTTCTCGAGCACCTGGGTGACCGTCACCTTGCCGTAGCCGACCTGGATGATGAGCTCGTCGGAGTCGCCGAGGCGCAGCTCGCGCGCGGCGTGGTCGAGGTCCTTCTCCGACCGCGCGAGCGACAGGCCGCGCTTGCGCAGGCCCTTCTCGAGGATGTCCTTGCCGAGGCCGATCGCCCGCTCGCGCTGCTCCTTGCGCAGGAGGTAGCGGATCTTCGTGCGCGCCTTGGCCGTCTTGACCAGCGCCAGCCAGTCCTTGTTCGGCTTCTGGTTGGGGCTGGTGATGATGTCGACGGTGTCGCCGTTGCGGAGCTGGTAGCGCAAGGGCACGATCATGCCGTTCACCCGCGCGCCCGAGCAGTGGTCGCCGATCGACGAGTGGACCGCGTAGGCGAGGTCGATCGGCGTCGCGCCCTTCGGCAGGGCCTTCACGTCGCCGCGCGGCGTGAAGACGTAGACCTCGTCGCCGAACAGGTCGAGCTTCACCGTCTCGAGGAACTCGGTCGGGTCGCGCAGCTCCTTCTGGTGCTCCATGAGCTGGCGCAGCCAGGCGAACTTCGCCTCGTCGTCGACGGGGCGGCCCTCCTTGTACTTCCAGTGGGCGGCGATGCCGTACTCGGCGACCGCGTGCATCTCCTTCGTGCGGATCTGGATCTCGATCCGCTCGCCGCGCGGCCCGATCACCGCGGTGTGCAGCGACTGGTAGAGGTTCGCCTTCGGCAAGGCGATGTAGTCCTTGAAGCGGCCGGGGATCGGCGTCCACGTCTGGTGGGCGACGCCGAGCGCCTGGTAGCAGTGCATCTGCGAGTCGGTGACGACGCGGAAGCCGATGGCGTCGTGGATCTCCTCGAAGGTGCGGCCGGTCTTCTTCATCTTCTGGTAGATGGACCAGAAGTGCTTGGCGCGGCCGGAGACGTCGCACGGCACGCCGTGGGCGCGCATCTCCTTGCCGATCAGCTCCTCGACGGTGGCGATGTACTCGAGGCGCTCGGCGCGGGTCTTGGCCACCTCCTGCGCGAGCTGCTCGTACTCGCCCGGCTGGAGGTACTTGAAGGCGAGGTCCTCGAGCTCGACCTTGACCCACGAGATGCCGAGCCGGTTCGCGATCGGCGCGTAGATCTGCATCGTCTCGGCGGCGATGCGCTCCTGCTTCTCGGGCGGCAGGTGGAAGAGCGACCGCATGTTGTCGAGGCGGTCGCACAGCTTGACGAGGATGACGCGGATGTCGCGCGCCATCGCCATCAGCATCTTGCGGAAGTTCTCCGCCTGCTGCTCCTCCTTCGACGACCACGGCAGCTTGCCGAGCTTGGTGACGCCGTCGACGAGGAAGGCGATCTCCTTGCCGAACAGGCCGGTGAGCTGCTCGACGGTGGCCGAGGTGTCCTCGACGCAGTCGTGGAGGAGGCCGGCGCAGACCGACGCGGTGTCGAGGCGGAGCGCGGTGATGATCTCGGCGACCGACAGCGGGTGGGTGACGTACGGGTCACCCGAGCGGCGGGTCTGGCCGGCGTGGGCCTTGGCGGCGAAGTCGTAGGCCTGGCGGACGACCTCGAGGTCGGCGTTCGGGTCGTAACTCTGGATGGTCGTCAGGATCTGCTCGAAGCGCATACGGCGAGGCGACCCTCGGAATGGACGAGGATAGCACGCTCGCGCGCACGGCCCGTGAACGGCGCTCCGGAGACTCCCGGGGCCCGTCGACGCTCCGTGGCTTCGCGGGAAGCGAGCAGGTGCGGGACATGCGCCCCGAGCCGCGCATGTCCCGGAGAGCGCGGACCTCGCAAGCGCTCGGTCCCGTTCGGACCGTCGCTGGCGCTTGGGTCCTCAGTTGGCGGCGACGCGGTCCGAGAAGCGCCAGGTGAAGTGGAACGCCTGCTCGCTGCGGCGGACGACCAGCGTCAGCTTGCGCAGCTCGGGCGTGAAGATGTCGCGCTTGTAGAAGACGAAGTCGGCGGTGCCGCGGAAGACCGACAGCGAGCCGAGCGACTGCCGGTTCTTCCAGCCGTCGTTGTTGAGCGCGACGATGTCGCCGTAGACGTTGCGCTGCGCGGTCTGCACCTCGCGGTCCCACATGCTGACCAGGTGCCGCGTGTTCACGTGCTCGACCGACTCCGGCAGGTACTCGTGGCCCTGGTCGTCGACCATGTAGACGTCCCACGACGTCGGATCGGCCCACTCCTGCCACTTGTGATCGATCTGCAGGTGGAAGCGCAGGCGATCGCGCGACACCAGCGTGAAGGTCGCGACGTTCTCCAGCGGGTAGTGCTCGTTGTGGGCCACGCCCTGCTGCTGGCCGCCGTCGGGCTGGCGCGGCTGCTCGAGGTCCATGTCGCCGGTGACGATCACGACCGGCTCCGACACGCGCAGCGTCTCGTTCGACGCCTCGAGCGGATTGGGCTGCCGCACCTCGGCCGAGAACGTCCTCGCGCACCCCGCCGCTCCCATCGTCATTGCCACCGTCGCCGTCACCACTACTGCCAGCCTTCCACGGGAGAGCAGGCTCGTCCGCATGCCACAAGCCTGGCGCTGTCGCTCGTCGCCGTCAACAGAAACGCGGAGGCGCGTGGCGTGCGACGTTGCCGACCGCGTGCCTCGCCCGGCCGTCGCACCCCGCCTCGCCGCGGTCACAGCCGGGGCGACCCGCCGTCAGACCGGCCCCGGGCTGGCGATGAGCGCGCGGGCGTGGGCGGCGGGCTCGCTGGCGCGGTTGGCGGCGACGACGGCGGCGAGCTCGGCGAGCGGCAAGGCGACGTCGGCGCGGTCGTGCTCGCCGTAGCGGCGGGTCAGGTAGATCGCGCGCAGCACGCCATAAGCGCGCGGGATCTCGTCATTGACGATCAGGTGATCGTACGCGTCGAAGTGGCCGAGCTCCTCGATCGCCTTGCGCAGCCGCTGCTCGATCACCTCCGGCGCGTCGGTCGCGCGGTTGCGGAGCCGCATGGCGAGCGTCGCGAGGTCGGGCGGCAGGATGAAGATGCGGACCGAATCGTCCGGCCACTGCGCGGCGAGCGCGCGGGCGCCGCGGTAGTCGACGTCGAAGATCATGTCGCGGCCGCGGCCGATGCACGCCTCGATCGGCGCGCGGCCGGTGCCGTAGCGGTTGCCGTGGACCTCGAACGTCTCGGCCAGCTCGCCGCCGGCCGCCATCCGGTCGAACGTCTCGGCGTCGACGAAGTGGTAGTCGACGCCGTCGCGCTCGCCGGGGCGCCGCGCGCGCGTCGTGTACGACACCGAGAAGTCGAGCGTGTCGTGCTCGGCCAGGAGCCGGCGCGTCAAGGTCGTCTTGCCGGCGCCCGACGGCGACGACACGATGATCAGGCTGCCGCGCTTCACGTTACTCATGCTGAGGCCCTGTCATTGTAAACGTTCGGGCCGGCTCGCGCGCTCACGCGCTCGGCCGCTTCGTCGTGGGGATGCCCCTGTCCTCGCTGCGCTCGAGTCCCCACTCCTCGCGGCTGGCCCTCACTCGAGGTATTGTAAACGTTCGGGCCGGCTCGCGCGCTCGCGCGCTCGGCCGCTTCGTCGTGGGATGCCCCGGTCCTCGCTGCGCTCGAGTCCCCACTCCTCGCGGCGGGCCCTCACTCGAGGTTCTGCACCTGCTCGCGGATCTTCTCGAGCTGCGCCTTGGCGTCGACGACGAGCGGGCCGATCGCGGGCGCCGACGACTTGGCGCCGAGCGTGTTCAGCTCGCGGCCGAGCTCCTGGGTGAGGAAGTCGAGGCGGCGGCCGACCGGGCCGGTGGCGGCGGTGGCGGCGGCGAGCTGGTCGAGGTGCGCGCGGGCCCGCACCAGCTCCTCGGTGACGTCGGCGCGGTCGGCGAGGATCGCGACCTCCTGGGCCAGCCGCGCCGGATCGATCGAGCCGGCGAGCTCCGGCTCGCACAGGCGTG
>DASZXE010000958.1:0-13918 GCA_035546475.1 Kofleriaceae bacterium | reverse complement strand
CGCGGCCGCGCTCGCGGGCGAGGAGCTGCGCGGGGCGCGCGGCGAGGTGGCGGCGCTCGACGAGCGGCTGCGCGCCGCCGACGCCGAGCTCGCGCCGGTGCGCGCGCCCGAGCTGCAGGTCGCGAGCTTCCACGGCGATCGCGCCGGCCGCGCGCGCGTGCTGCTCGATCCCGGCAGCCGCCGCTGGATCGTCGTCGCGTTCGAGCTGCCCGCGCTCGACGACAAGGACTACCAGCTCTGGCTCGTCCCCGACGGCGGCGCGCCGGTGTCGGCCGGCCTGCTACGCCGCCGGCCCGACGGCGTGCTCGAGGTCGCCGGCACCGTGCCGTCGTCGATCGCGAGCTTCCGCCCCGCGATCAGCCTCGAGCCGCGCGGCGGCTCCGCCGCGCCGACCGCGATCCAGATGGTCGGCGAGCCGCTCTGACTCGCCTTTGCCCCTTCGCGCGATCGCTCGTCGGTCGATCCCCAGGGCTGCCCGGCCGGCGCGACCGAGTCGCGCGATCCACGTCTCGTGGGGCCGCGACCAAGATCGTTACCCGCTCCTCGATGCCTGAGGCACGAGCATCGCGAAAAGGCGAAAGCCGAGGCTGACGCTTTCGCCCTTCGCGCGATCGCTCGTCGGTCGATTCCCAGGGCTCCCTCCCCGCTCTCGCCCCTCTCGTCCGGCCTCCCGGCCGGCGCTCATGCGTTCGCGCGCTCGAGGCGGCGCGGTCCTTCGTCGCAGCCTCCGGGCGTGCGGAGCGGGGCTTCTAAGAAGGCACCTCTGGGGTCGATCACACCCTCCCCGAGGTCGTGAGATCGCCGCTCATCGGAAGAAAGCGCATGGCCACTCGACCCCACCCGGGAGTGGCGCGCTACCCGATCGCTACCTCACCCGCATAACGACACCCTGTGCGGGTGAGACGGGTCGGTCCGTTGCCGCGTGACGCGGGCTCGACCAAGGTGGGGAAGCACCCGGTCGTCGTCGGGATCAGCTCACCCGACTCGGGCGATTGCGTGAGATGGCAAAACGATGGCTACCTTACCTTTGACGATGACTGTGTGAGGCGCCATTGCCGTTGACACACCAAATGAAGCGGCGTTACTGAGGAAATCGTGACCCAAGAACTGATCGGCCCTGAGCACCTCCTCACCTCCACGCAAGTCGGAGTCCTGCTCCAGGTCAATCCCAGCTCCGTGAAGAAGTGGGTCAACGACGGGCACATCGTGGCATTCCGCACACCGGGCGGACATCGCCGGATCCGCGCCTCCGACCTGGTCAGCTTCCTCGACCAGCACAAGATCCCCATCCCGCGGCCCCTGTTCGGCGCGGCCAAGCGCCGGGTCGTGGTGGTCGATGACGACCCCGCCCAGCTCCGCGGCATGGGCCGCGCCTTCCGCCGCTGGGCCGACAAGCTCGACGTCACCTTCGTCGACAACGGCGTCGACGCGCTCGTCGAGGTCGGCGCGGTCCGCCCGCACGCGCTCGTGATCGACGTGTACATGCCCGGGCTCGACGGCATCGAGGTCTGCCGCCGCCTGCGCGCGAACCCGACCACGCGCGACCTCGTCCTCATCGTCACCAGCGGTCGCATGACCGCCGAGCTCGAGCAGGTCGCTCGGGCCACCGGTGCGCGCCGAGTGCTCCGCAAGCCCGTCGACGTCACGGCGATCGTCGAGGAGCTGGGCCTGGCGCTCAACCCGCCTGTCGTCTCCCCATCATCGCCTCCCCCAGGCTGAGGTCCCGCCATGCCCCCTCCCAGTCCCCAGGACGTGATCCCCCTCGAGCTCGACAGCGTCGCCGCGCCGGTACGCCGTCCGCGACGCACCGCCGACGGCCTGGTCGACGTGCTCCTGGATGCCGGCGTCGACATGGTCTTCGGCCTGCCCGGCGGGCCGGTGTCGCCGCTGTTCGACGCGCTCCTCGATCGACCCGAGGTGCGCGTGGTGACGACCCGCCACGAGAGCGGCGCGATGTTCGCCGCCGCCGGCTACGCGCACACCACCGGCCGCCTCGGCGTCGCCGCGGTGACGTCGGGCCCCGGCGTGCTCAACGCGCTGACCGGCCTGGCGTCGGCCCACTGCGACGGCCTGCCGGTGCTGCTGCTGGTCGGCGAGCTGCCGCGCAAGATCCACGGCAAGGGCGGCCTGCAGGACGGCTCGAGCCACGGCCTGAACGTCGTCGGCATGAGCCGCCACATCAGCAAGCTCGCCGTCGAGGCGACCGATCCGGCGCACGCGCCGATGCTGCTCCGCCGCGCGATCACGACCGCGCTGTCGGGCAAGCGCGGCCCGGTCGTGGTGACGCTGCCGATGGACGTCGCGACCGCGATCGCCGAGCCGCCGCGGATCACGTCCGAGGTCGGCCTCGAGTTCCAGGTCAGCTCGTCGGCCGTCGACGAGATCGCGGCGCTCCTCACCGGCGCCGCCCGGCCGCTCATCCTCGCCGGCAGCGGCGTGCGCGGCGGCACCGCGCCCGAGAAGCTGCGGGCGGTCGCCGAGCACTTCCGCTGCCCGGTGGCGACCACGCCGAAGGGCAAGGGCGTCTTCCCCGAGAGCCACCCGCTCGCGCTCGGCGTGTTCGGCCTCGGCGGCCACCCGTCGACCCGCGCCTACGTCGAGGGCGGCGTCGACGTGCTGATCGCGATCGGCACCAGCCTCGGCGACGTCGCCACCGACGGCTGGAGCCCGCTGCTCAAGCCGCTGCGCGCGCTCATCCACGTCGACGTCGACGGCCAGCAGATCGGCCGGAGCTACGCGCCGACCCACGCGGTCGTCGCGCCGGCGGCGCAGTTCCTCCGCCGGCTGCTCGAGCACAAGCCGATGGCGCTCACCCGCGACCGGCCGTTCACCCGGGTCATCCGCCACTCGCTCGCGTCGTCGGAGCCGGACCGGCTGGCGCCGCAGGACGCGATCACGGAGATCCAGTCGATCCTGCCGGCCGACACGATCTACACCGTCGACTCCGGCGAGCACTTCCTGTTCGCGACCCACTTCCTGGCGATCGATCACCCGGATGCGTTCGTCGTCATGACCGGCCTCGGCTCGATGGGCCAGAGCATCGGCGGCGCGATCGGCGCCAAGCTCGCGCGGCCGGATCGGCCGGTGGCCGCGATCTGCGGCGACGGCTGCTTCGCGATGTGCGGCTTCGAGGTCGCGACCGCGGTGTCCGAGCGCCTGCCGCTGGTGGTGTTCGTCTTCAACGACCAGCGGCTCGGCATGGTCGAGCACGGCCACCGCGCGGTCTACGGCCGCGAGGTCCACTACCCGGTGCAGATGGACGTCGGCGCGCTCGCCCGCGGCCTCGGCGCCGGCTTCATCCGGGCGTCGGTGCCGGGCGACCTCGTGCGCGCGGCCGACATGCTGCGCCACCCGCGCGGCCCGATCGTCGTCGACGTGCTGATCGATCCGGACGTGCGGATGCCGCGCAAGGACCGGATGGCGGCGATGGGCCCGGGCAGCGACCCGAAGCCGCTCAAGCTCGTCAACTGAGGGTCAGGACGGCAGCGTCGCGGCGCCCAGCGGCGGCGCCGCCGGCAGCTCGATCGCGAAGACGGTGCGCTCGCCGCGCTCGACGACCTCGAGGGTGCCGCCGTGGCGGACCACCAGGTCGCGCGAGATCGCGAGGCCGAGGCCGGTGCCCTGCCCCGGCGGCTTCGTCGTGAAGAACGGCTCGAAGATCTTCTCGCGGAGCTGCGCCGGCACGCCGGGGCCGCTGTCGGTGATCTCGAGGACGCAGGTGCCGTTGTGGCCGGCCGAGGCGACCTCGACCCAGCCGCCCGGCCCCGCCGCCTGGGCGCCGTTCTCGAGCAGGTTGACCAGCACCTGCGTCATCGCCGGCGGCGCGCAGCGCACGGTGCCGGTGAAGTCGAGGCGGGTCCGCACCTCGACGCGGCTGAGCGCCGCCGAGGCGTTGGCGAGCGCGCGATCGACGACCTCGCGCAGCGGCGTGCGGCGCAGCTCGAGCTCGCCGGTGCGGCGGAAGCCGAGGAGCTGGCGCGACAGGAACGCGACCTGCTCGGCGCACTCCGCCATGACGTCGATGAGCTGGCCCGACGCGCTCTCCGGATCGGCGAGCTCCGGCGGCAGCAGCTCCTTGAGCGGCGCGACCGCGTTGACGATGCCGTTGGCGGGGTTGCGCAGCTCGTGGGCGAGGCCGGCCGACAGCGCGCCCAGCGAGGCGAGCTTCTCGGCGGCGTGGAGCCGCGTGGTCAGCCGGCGGTAGGCGAGCTGGGCCCGCACGCGCGCGCGGAGCTCCTGCGGATCGAACGGCTTGGTCAGGTAGTCGACCGCGCCCTGGCCGAGGCCGCGGATGCGATCGTCGACGCTGCCGCGGGCGGTCAGCATCAGCACCGGCACCGGCGGGCCGCCGGCGCGATCGAGGAACTTGCGGGTCAGCTCGAGGCCGTCCATGCGCGGCATCTGGATGTCGGTCACCAGCAGGTCGGGCGGGTGGCGCTCGGCGAGCTGGAGCGCGGCGAGGCCGTCGCCGGCGACCAGCACGGTGTGGTCCTCCGACAGGATCTCGGCGATCGACCTCGCGAGCGCCGGCTCGTCCTCGGCGACCAGCACCAGCCCCTGGCTCGGGCCGCGCGACTCGAACCGCTCGGGCACCGGCGTCGCCTGGCGGGCGGCGCCGTAGTCCTCCGGCTTGAGCTGCAGGTGGACGTCGCGGTCCGGCGCCGGCGCGTGGCTGCGCGGCAGCGTGAACCGGAAGATCGTGCCGCTGGCGGCGGCGGTGTTCGGGTGCGCCTCGATCTCGCCGCCGTGCGCGTGGACGAGCTGCTGGACGAGCGACAGGCCGATGCCGGAGCCGCGGCCGCTGGCGAGGCCGGCGGTGCCCTGCTCGAAGCGGCCGAACAGGCGGCCGCGCAGGTCGTCGTCGATGCCGGGGCCGGTGTCGGCGACCTCGAGCGCGATCATGTCGTCGGCGACGCCGCCGGCCGCGGCCGCGCGCACCGTGATGCGCCCCCGGGCCGGCGTGAACTTGATCGCGTTCGACAGCAGGTTGGACAGGATGCGCTCGACGGCGGTCGGGTCGGCGAGCGCGACCAGGTCGGGCTGCACGACGACCTCGAGCGTCTGGCCGGCGGCCTCGGCGGCGAGTCGCCAGCCGGCGGTGACGATGTCGACCGCGGGGCCGAGCGCGATCGGCTCGACCGACACGTTGAGCTCGCGCTCGCGGCCGGCCGCCAGGAGGAGCAGCTCGTCGACCAGGCGCACCAGCTTGCGCGCGCTGGTCGTGATCGTCTCGAGGTGCTCGGTCGCGCGCCGGTCGAGGCGCGGCCGGTGGGCCTCGAGCACCGCGTCGACCGCGAGCAGGATCAGCACGAGCGGCGTGCGGATCTCGTGGCTGATGTTCTGGAACAGGCGCTCGCGGTCGAGCTGGACCTCCTCCAGCCGGCGGACCGTCGCGGTCAGCTCGTCGCGCGCGGTGTTGAGGTCGCGGGTGCGGGCGGCGACCCGCCGCTCGAGAGCCCGGCGGTAGTCCTCGACGACGCGGAACGTGATCGCGTTCACCAGCGCCATCGAGATGCTGGGCACGAGGAAGGAGAGCAGCGCCTCGGCGTCCTCGCGCGCCGCGCCCTCGGCGACGAAGACGCGCAGGTAGCCGATCCGCTGGTGTCCCTGTCCCTCCAGCTCGCGGTGGAGCGGCGTGCCGTCGGTGGCGCCGCGGCGGGTCGTGCGCTCGATCGGCACGTCGTCCATGGTGACGGCGAGGTCGAGCTCGACGCCGATGAACTTGGCCTCGTCGATCAGCGCGTCGGCGATGAGATCGACGGCGCGGTCGAGATCGAGGTCGGACTGGATGAGCTGGTTGACCCGGTGGGCGGTGCGGAGCTGGGTCGCCTGCGCGTCGAGCTGCGTGCGCGCCAGCTCGAGCTGCTCGTAGCGATCGGTGAGCGTCTCGTGGGCCTCCTGCAGCTCGCGGGCGGCGGCGCGCACCGTGAACGGCCAGGTGATGGCGCGCCGCATGCGGGTGAGCAGGCCCGGGCGGGTCGGCACCTCGATGTGGAAGCGGCCGCCGCGCGGCAGGCGGGCGAGCTGGACCTTGGCGGCCGGGTAGCCGAGCAGCCGCGGCATCTCCTCGAAGTTGCCGACGGTGATCGAGAAGAACTCCGGGCAGAAGTCGAGGCCCTCGTCGATGAGCAGGTCGACCTCGCACTCGTGGTCGTTGAGCTCGCGGTGGGTCGGCCGGATGCAGGTGAACATCTGGTTGCCGGCGCCGTCGCGCGGCTTGTTGATCCACCGGTAGAAGCCCATCGGCGTCAGCATCAGGCGCGCGATCACGAACGCGAAGCGCAGGCCGGGCGAGCGGAAGTAGGACCGGCCGATCTCGCGGTACTCGGCCTCGGTGAAGTGGACGCTCAGGTTGCGCATGATCGCGCAGCACTCGGCCCAGTCGATGCGCTCCTGCTTGTTGCGCAGGCGGGCGAGCGTGACCTCGGTGCCGGCCACCATCGTCTCGGGCGCGATGCCCTTGGCGGCGAGCGGCTTCAGGAAGACCGAGAAGATGCGCGACGACACCTCCTTCATGCGTCACCTCGTCCCCAGCGCAGGACGGCCGCGCCGTAGGTCATGCCGGTCCCCCCGCCCATCACCACCACCAGGTCGCCGTCGCGGAGCGCGCCGCCCCGCAGCGCGGCGTCGAGCACCAGCGGGATGCTGGCGGCGAAGACGTAGCCGATGTGGCCGAACAGGTCGACCGAGCGCGCGTGGCCGAGGCCGACGTGCTCCTGCACGAGGCGCCGCAGCCACGCGGTGCCCTGGTGGACCGCGAAGAAGTCGACCTCGCCGGGCGCGCGGCCGGCGCGGGCCAGCGCCTCGTCGATGACGGTGCGGGCCTGGCCGACGGTCTCGAGGAACATGCGGAAGGCGCCCTCGACGTCCGGCACGCAGAGCTGCGAGGCGCCGTCGTACCAGCGGCCGCCGGGGTGCGTCGCGATGAGCGTGCGCGGGCGGCGGCCGTCGGTGCGGTGGGAGGCCGCGAGCACGCCGCGATCGGCGGCGACCGGGCCGAGCACGACCGCGCCGGCCGCGTCGCCGACCCGCGCCGAGAACGGATCGCCGGGATCGAGGAGGCGCGTCACCGCCGACGACTGCACGAGCAGCGCGTGGCGCGCGCGGCCGCCGGCGACCAGCGGGCGGGCCAGCTCGAGCTGGGCGAGGAACGAGTAGGCGGACGCCTGCACCTCGAAGGCGAGGCAGGTCGCCGGCAGGCCGAGCCGCTCGTGCAGCACGCAGGCGGTGTTGCTGAGCAGGTAGTCGGGGACCGCGGTGTGGACCAGGAGGACGTCGATGTCGGCGGCGGTGAGGCCGGCGTGGGCGATCGCGGCGGCGGCCGCCTCGGCCTCGAGATCCGTCGAGGTCCGGTCGGCGGCGAGCACGCGCCGCTCGACGACGCCGCCGAACGGATCGCCGCCCAGCTCGAGCATCGCGTCGGCGACCTTGCGGCTCGCCTCCTCGGCGGGCGGCCGCGCGCGCAGGCTCTCGAGCGCGCGGGCCTGGCCGCGCGTCCACCGATCGATCACGTCGGCGGGCCACCAGTCGTTGCGGCGGACCTCGGGCGGCAGGCTGGTGCCGACGCCGAGGATGCCGACCCCGCCGGCCGCGGCGGTCGCGAGCGTCATGCCACCCCTCCGCTGACGGCGGCGTAGCCGGCCTGGGTCAGCGTCACGCGGACGTCGGTGAGCCCGGCCGCGGTCAGGAGGCCGGCGAGCTCGCGCGCCGAGCGCTGGCGGCCGTGGGTGGAGAAGAGCATGGCCATGGAATATTCGACCGCTTGCAGCGGACCATCACCCCCATCGCCGATCAGCATCTCGTGGAGGATCAGCCGGCCGCCGGGCCGCAGGGCGCCGCGGGCCCGTTCGGCGAGCCAGCGGCAGCGCTCGTCGTCCCAGTCGTGGAAGATGTCGCTCATGAGGACGCGGTCGTGATCGGTCGGCCAGGGGTCGGTGAACATGTTGGCGGGCGCGAAGCGGATCCGCCCGTCGACCCCGTACGCCGTAGCGTACTCCGCCGCGACGCCGCAGACCGGTGGCAGATCGAGGAGCGTGGCGTGGAGGGCGCGGTCGTGGTGGAGCGCCGCGATCGAGTAGCTGCCGGAGCCGCCGGCGACGTCGAGGAGCCGGCCGCCTGAAGGCAGCTCGAACGCGGGGACGACGCGCATCGCCAGCGCGAACGAGTGAGCGTGCATCGCGTGGGTGAAGGCGACCAGCGCCTCCGGCGGCGGGGCCGGCGCCTCCCAGATGCCGGTGACGCGCGCGTCGGCGGCGGCGCGGCCCTGGCGGAGCGCGCCGAGGAGCCGGCGGCAGTCGAGCGGGTTGTCGCGGATGCGCCGCAGCATGCCGCCCCAGTAGTAGGGGCTGGTGGGGACGAGGTAGGTGCGCGCGACCTCCGACAGGTGGAAGCGGCCCTCGGCGAGCGTGAAGAGGCGCAGCGCGGCGAGCGTGCCGGCGATGGCGTCGATCGCGCGCGGCTCGACGCCGGCGGCGTCGGCGAGCTCGGCGGTCGTGCGCGGCGCGGCGGCGAGCGCCGCGTAGAGGCCGAGCTCGTCGGCGAGGACGAGCGCGGGCACCTGGAAGGCGGACAGGAAGACGTCCCAGATCGGGGCGTCGCTGCACGGCGGCGGGGCGAGCGGGGATGACGGCGGGGATGGCGGCGTGGTGGACATGCGAGCCTCGGTGGCGGCGGTCAGGCGGTGGTCAGGCGGTGGGTGGCGTTGGGTGGCGTGGGCGTGAAGGTGAGCGGCAACGACACGATGCCGCGGAAGCTGAGGTCCTTGCGCCAGACGATGCCGTCGGTGGCGCCGCGCAGGTCGGGCAGCCGGCGCAGGATCGTCTGGATCGCGATCTGCCCCTCGAGCCGGCCGAGCGGCGCGCCGACGCAGAAGTGGGCGCCGAAGCCGAAGGTCAGGTTGCGCGCCGGCTTGCGGCGGACGTCGAGCGTCTCCGGATCGTCGAAGACGGCCGGGTCGCGGTTCGCCGCGCCGACCAGCAGCCAGACCGGATCGCCGGCGCGCAAGGTCTGCCCGCCGAGCTCTACCGGCTCCAGCATCGTGCGGCGCACCCGCTGGATCGGCCCGTGGAAGCGCAACAGCTCCTCGACGCCGCCCTCGATCAAGGAAGGCTCGTCGCGCAGGATCGCGAGCTGGTCCGGATGGCGGAGCAGCTCGAGGATGCCGTTGCCGATCAGGTTCGTCGTCGTCTCGTGGCCGGCGAACAGCAGGAGCACGCAGTTGGCCAGGAGCTCGTCCTCGTCGAGGAAGCGGCCGGCCTCCTCGGCGGCGAGGAGCTGCGAGAGGAGGTCCTCACGCGGCGCGCGCCGGCGCTCGGCGACCACCGCGCCCAGGTACTCCATCATCGCCAGCATGCTGCTCTGGGCCTGGACGAAGCCGGCCGGGCCGAGCTCCATCAGCGCGAGGTCGTCGGACCACGCCTTGAACAGCTTGTGATCGCCGGGGTCGACGCCGAGGAGCTGCGCGATCACGGTCGCCGGGATGGGCTGGGCGAGGTCGTGGATGAGGTCCATCCGGCCGGCGCCGGCGACCCGGTCGAGCGCGTCCTCGATCAGCGCCTGGATGCGCGGGCGCAGGGCGGCGACCAGCCCCGGCGCGAACGCCTTCTGGACCAGCGCGCGCAGCCGCGTGTGATCCGGCGGATCCATCATCAGGAGCCACAGCTTGAACGCGCGCTGGAGCGGGCGCGTGGCGTCGCGCACGTCGGGGGGCATCCGCTCGAACATCGCCTCCGAGCGGCGCGCGCTGAACCGGGGATCCTTGAGGGCGCGGAGGACGTCGTCGTAGCGGGTGACCAGCCAGCCGCCGTGACTCGCGCTCCAGTGGACCGGCACGTCCTCGCGCAGGCGCCGGTACACCGGGAACGGATCCGCCAGCGCGGCCGGCGTCATCAGATCGTAGAGGTCGGCAGGCTCGGTCATGGCCGCCAGTGTAGGACGCCGCGCAGGACCGCATGAGCAAAGGGCGGAGGCACGTTGCCGCTGGGCGCCGCGCACCTCGACCTACACGCAGGCGTGAGCGCGGCCTACCTCTTGAGAGATTCCCCCGCCGGTCGATTGAGGTACAATGACTTACGCTGGCGACCCTGCGCGTCGGACGAGGAGCCTGATGAGCATCGAAACCGGACCCCTGGTCCTCTATGTGGACGACGAGCGCGCGAACCGGATCGTGTTCGCCAAGTCGTTCGAGAACCAGTTCCGGGTGAAGGTCGTCGCGAACGGTCACGACGCGCTCGAGGTGCTCGCGACCGAGCAGGTCGCGGTCGTGCTGACCGACCAGCGGATGCCGGGCATGAGCGGCGACGAGCTGTTGCGCCAGGTCAAGAAGGCGCACCCGGACGTCGTCCGCGTCGTCATCACGGCGCACGCCGACCTCGAGCCGATCCTGGCGGCGATCAACGAGGGCCTGGTCGCGCGCTACATCGTGAAGCCGTGGGACCGCGCCGAGCTGGAGCAGCTCCTGCGCTGGGCGCTCGCGGCGTGGCAGTTCTCCCGCGACTCGTCGGCGCTGCAGCACCGGCTGCTCGAGACGGAGCGGCTGGCGACGCTCGGCGGCATCGTGGGCGCGGTGGTCCACGACCTGAACCAGCCGGTGGTCGGGCTGCTCATGAACTGCGAGCGGATGGCCTACCTCGCGAAGGCGATCCCGATCGTGCAGCGGCTCGCCGAGGAGGCGATGCTGTCGTCGTCGGAGCGCGCGCTGATCGACGACCTCGTGCAGGAGCTGCCCGAGATCGCCGACGAGCAGCGGCAGTCGGTCGAGCACCTCCGCAACATGACCAGCGACCTGCACCAGTTCCTGCGCGGCGCGCGCACGGATCCGTCGCAGGTGCAGACCGAGCCGCTCGGCGTCATCCGCCACGCGCTCGGCGTCTGCCAGGAGGTGGCGGTGCGCGCCCGCGGGCTGCTCCGCTACGACGGCCCGGACACGCTGCCGTCGGTGCGGATGAGCACGACCGAGCTGACGCAGGTGCTGATCAACGTCGTGACCAACGCGGCGCACGCGGTCGGCGATCGGCCGACCGGCAACGGCGCGGTCGTGGTGTCGGCCGCGGTCGAGGAGCAGAACCTGCGGGTGTCGGTGCGCGACAACGGCGCCGGCATCCCGGCCGACGTGCTCGCGAAGCTGGGCACGCCGTTCTTCACGACGAAGCGCGGCGGCACCGGCCTCGGCGTGTCGCAGTGCCAGCGGCTGATCGGCAAGGCGGGCGGCACGTTCCGCATCGCCAGCCAGCCGGGCGAGGGCACGACCGTCACGTTCACGGTCCCGCTGCGCTAGAGCCTCGCACGGGCTGCGCGGTCCGCGTGGAGGGCCTCAGGTTCGCCGCAGCGCGCGCACGTCGACGACGTCGCGCGGGCGCTGCGGGCAGCGGCCGGTGCACGGATCGATCTCCCAGCCGTGGCGCGCGCAGACGAGGCGGTCGCCGTCGAGGAAGCCGTCGGAGAGCAGGCCGCCGTCGTGCGGGCAGCGATCGGCGATGGCGAAGGCGCGGCCGTCGGCGAGCACCGCGACCGCGACCGGCTGGCTGCGGTGACGGGCCGCGACGACGTCGCCGGGCGCGCAGCGGCGGAGCGCCTGCGCGACGGTCGGTCGATCCCGCGGCTCCGCGCGCGGCGCGCCGAGGCCGGTGGCGGCCACGTCGGCGTCGAGCTCGGCCAGGTCGACGAGCTCGAGTAGCTGCGCGGTGATCGACTCCATCGAGTCGACCCTACGCGGCGCCCCTGACAGTCGAGCGCGTGCGCGAGCCGATCCCGAGATCGCGCGCGGCTCGCTCGGAGATCGCGCGCGGCGCGCTCGGAGATCGCGCGCGACTCGTGCCGCGAAGCGCGTCCCGGGATCGCGCGGCGCGATCGCCGCGATCAGCGCGCCTTCGCCGACTCCATCGACGCGTTCACCTGCGACACCACGTGCTCGACGGTGAAGCCGAGCTGCTCCATCAGCACCTCGCCGGGCGCCGACGCGCCGTAGCGATCGAGGCCGACCACGCGGCCGTGCGGACCGACCAGCTCGGCCCAGCCGAAGCTGACGCCCGCCTCGACCGCGACGCGCGCGCCGACCGACGGCGGCAGCACGCTGTCGCGGTACGCCTGATCCTGCGCGACGAACAGCTCCCAGCACGGCAGCGACACCACGCGCACCGCGACGCCTCGCTCGGCGAGCTTCGCCTGCGCCGCCAGCGCGAGCTGCACCTCGGAGCCGGTCGCGATCAGCACCGCGTCGATCGCCGCGCCCGACGCCTCGCGCAGCACGTAGCCGCCGCGCTCGACCGGCGCGTCGGGGCCGCTCACCACCGGCAGGTCCTGCCGCGAGAGGACGAGCGCGACCGGGCCGTCGGTGCGCGTCATCGCCAGCTTCCACGCGGCGGCCGTCTCGTTGGCGTCGCCGGGCCGCATGACCCACAGGCCCACCATCGCGCGCAACGACATCAGGTGCTCGACCGGCTGGTGGGTCGGGCCGTCCTCGCCGAGGCCGATCGAGTCGTGCGTCCACACGTACGTCACCCGCAGCTTGTTGAGCGCGGCGAGGCGCACCGCCGGCCGCATGTAGTCGGAGAAGACGAAGAAGGTCGCGCCGAACGGGTGGATGCCGCCGTGGTAGGCGAGCCCGTTGCAGATCGAGCCCATCGCGTGCTCGCGGATGCCGAAGCGGAGGTTGCGGCCGACGCCGGTGTGCGCGTTCCAGTCGCCGCCGGGGACGATCGTCTTGGTCGAGCCGCCGAGGTCGGCGTCGCCGCCGAACAGCCACGGCACCGCGGCCGCCAGCGCGACCATCACCTTGCCCGACGCCGCGCGGGTCGCGAGCTTGTCGCCGAGCTTCCAGGTCGGCAGCGTGTCGGCCCAGCCGGCCGGCAGCTCGCCGGCCTGCGCGCGGTCCCACTGCGCGGCGAGGTCGGGGAACGCCGCGCGCCACGCCTCGAACCGCGCCTGCCAGTCGGCGTGGGCCGCCTTGCCGCGCGCGCCGATCTCGTGCATGTGCGCGCGGACGTCGTCGGGGACGAGGAACTGCGCGTCGGGGTCCCAGCCGAGCGCGCGCTTGGTCGCGGCGACCTCGTCCTTGCCGAGCGGCGAGCCGTGCGCCGACGAGGTGCCGGCCTTCTTCGGCGAGCCGAAGCCGATCGTGGTGCGCACCGCGATGAACGACGGCCGCTCGGTCTCGGCGCGCGCGGCCGCGATCGCGCGGTCGAGGCCGTCGACGTCGTGATCGCCGTCGCCGACCCGCTGCACGTGCCAGCCGAGCGCCGCGTAGCGCGCGACGACGTCCTCGCTCATCGTGAGCGACGCCGGGCCGTCGAGCGTGATCTTGTTGTCGTCGTAGAGGAAGGTGAGCTTGCCGAGGCCGAGGTGGCCCGCGAGCGACGACGCCTCCTGGCAGACGCCCTCGACGACGTCGCCGTCGGAGACGAGCGCGTACGTGTGGTGGTCGACGATGGTGTGGCCGTCGCGGTTGAACAGGTGCGCGAGGAAGCGCTCGGCGATCGCCATGCCGATCGCGTTGGCGGCGCCCTGCCCCAGCGGCCCGGTCGTCGCCTCGACGCCGGCCGTCTCGTGGATCTCCGGGTGGCCCGGCGTGCGCGAGCCCCACTGGCGGAACGACTTGAGATCGTCGAGCGTGAGGTCGAAGCCGGTCAGGTGCAGCATCGCGTACAAGAGCGCCGAGCCGTGGCCGGCCGACAGCACGAAGCGATCGCGATCGGGCCAGTGCGGCGCCGACGGATCGACGACGAGGTGGCGATGCCACAGGGTGTACGCCATCGGCGCCGCGCCGAGCGGCAGGCCCGGGTGGCCGCTGTCGGCGCGCTGGACGGCGTCGATCGCGAGGGTCCGCAGGGTGTCGATGGCCAGGTGCACGAGGTCCTTGTCGCTCACGCGCGGACCGTACCGCGGCCGTGCGCACTCCGGACCCGTCGACGGCATCGTTTTC
>DASZXE010000957.1:0-6116 GCA_035546475.1 Kofleriaceae bacterium | reverse complement strand
ACGGGGGCGGTGTCGGCGGCCGAGGAGCCGCGCCGGCGACGGGGCGCGGAGGGGCGGTGCCGGAGGTGCCGGAGGTGCCGACGGTGCCGGAGGGGCCGCAGGTGCCGACGGTGCCGGAGGGGCCGGAGGGGCCGGAGGGGCCGCGGGCGCCGGAGGTGCTGGAGGTGCCGTCGGGGCGCGGCGGCGGCGAAAGCGAGGCGGAGGCGCGGGACGCGGGGTGCCGGCATGGTCGCGGCCCCGGGCGTGGTGAATACTCCGACGTCGTGTCGACGACGCCGCCGCCGCGTCACTTCTGCCCGCGCTGCAAGCACGGGTATGCGGAGTCGCAGGCGTTCTGCTCGGAGTGCGGCCCCGACATGCTGCGGGTGTCGGCGCTCGACCTGGCCGCGGCCCGCGAGGCTGCCGGCGAGAGCGCGGCGGGCGCCGTCGTCATCGCCGCCGGCCGCTCGGGGGCCGGCGCGTCGCTGAGCGCGGCGACCACCGGCACGGCGGGCGGGAACGCCGCCGCCGCGGTCACCGGCGGCGCGGCGGGCCGCATCGACCGCCGCGTCTCCGCCTCCAACGAGGCGTGGCTCGGCCGGATCGTCGACGGGCGCTACCGCGTCATCGAGCTGATCGGCCGCGGCGGGATGGGCGTCGTCTACAAGGTCGAGCACCTGCGCATGGGCAAGATCGCGGCGATGAAGGTGCTGCACCGCGACCTCGCCGAGGACCCGGAGGTCGGCCACCGCTTCGAGCGCGAGGCCGCCGCGGTGTCGCGCCTCGATCACCCGAACACCGTCCACGTCTTCGACTTCGGCACGGCGGGCGGCGCGCTCTACCTGATCATGGAGTACGTGCGCGGCGCCGACCTGTCGCGCCTGGTCGATCGCGACGGGCCGATGCCGTTCTCGCGCGCGGCGCCGCTGCTCATCCAGATCCTCGGCGCGCTGTCGGAGGCGCACGAGCTCGGCATCGTCCACCGCGACCTCAAGCCGGAGAACGTGCTGCTGACGCGGTCGACCGGCGGCCGCGACTACGCGAAGGTGCTCGACTTCGGCCTCGCCAAGATGGTCGGCCCCGGCGCGCAGCCGGACGTCAGCGAGCGGGCGCAGATCGTTGGGACCCCATACTTCATGGCGCCCGAGCAGATCCGCGGCGACGAGGTCGATCCGCGCACCGACGTCTACTCGCTCGGCGCGACGATGTACCGCCTGCTCACGGGCACCCACCCGTACCAGGCGAAGACGGCGATCGGCGTGCTCACCAAGCACCTGACGAGCGAGCTCGAGCCGCCGTCGCAGCGCGCGCCCGCGGCCGGGCTCTCGCCGGCGATCGACGCGATCGTGCGCAAGGCGATGGCGAAGGACCCGGCCGATCGCTGGCCGAGCGCGGCGGCGATGGCGGCCGCGCTCGAGCAGGCGTACGCGGACCTGGTCGGCGACAGCGCGCGGCTGGCGGCGGTGCGCGGCTCGAGCGGCCAGGGGCTGCGGCTGCCGACCGCCGACGACGTGCCGGCGTCGGAGATGAACCTCCGCCGCTCGGACATCGACGACTACGAGCGCTCGCTGCGGCGCCAGCGGCTGCTGGTCACCGGCGGCGCCGTCGTCGGTGCGCTCGGCGTCGCCGCGGTCGCCGCCTGGTGGACGCTCCTGCGGGTGCCGCCGCCGCGCCGCCACGAGCTCGAGCCGAACGACACGCTCGCGCAGGCGACCCGCATCGCCGCCGACCGGCCGGCGACCGGCTACCTCGGGCGGCGCCGCTCGCCGACGGATCCGGACGTCGACTTCTTCCGCGTCGTCCGCAGCGGGCGCGGCGTGGTGACGGTGCGGCTGAGCGCGGTGCCGAACCTCGACCTCACGCTCACATTGCGCGACGCCGGCGGCCACCTGCTGACCGCCACCGACGAGGACGGCATCGGCGGCGGCGAGGTCACCCACCGGCGCGCGATCGACGGCCCGCTCTCGATCGAGGTCGGCGAGGTGATGACCGGGCGCTGGCCGGTCGAGAACGTGTCGGACGCGTACACGCTCGACGTCCACGAGGAGAAGGAGGAGGCGGGCTGGGAGACCGAGCCGAACAACGGCACCACCGACGCGACGGCGCTGGGCGCCGCGGCGCCGGTGCGCGGCTACCTCGACGCGCGCACCGATGTCGACGCGCTCCGCTGGGACGGGCCCGACGGCGCGGTCGTCGTCGACGTGGCGGCGGCCGGCGACCTGCCGCTGACCTGGCGCGGGCCCGACGACGTCGAGCGGCCGCCGGGGCGGGCGAGCCTGACCTTGCACCACGGCGACCTGCTCTGGCTGCGGCGCACCGACCGCGACCAGGGCAAGAGCGCGGTCACCGGCGCCGACGGAGTGTGGACGGTGACGGTGACGCCGGCGCGCTGACGAACGACACGAACGCCATCGCCGGCCGGCGCGACGCCTCGCTGGTGACGAAGCGGATGCCGTCGAGCGTCCAGCCCTGGGAGACCCACTCGTTCACGCACGCCTCGAGCGTCTCGTCGGTGACGATCGACAGCTCGACGAACTTGTAGACCAGCGGCGCGGCCATCGCCCCGTCAGCGCTTGCTCATCAGCGAGGCGGCGAGGAGCGCGTGATAGGTGATGATCATGTCGGCGCCGGCGCGGCGCATGCCGGTCAGCGTCTCCATCACGATGCGGTCGCGATCGATCCAGCCCTGGGCGGCGGCCGCCTCGATCATCGCGTACTCGCCGGAGACCGCGTAGCAGCAGATCGGCAGGTTCACCTCGTCGGCGACCAGGCGGACGATGTCGAGGTAGGCGAGCGCCGGCTTGACCATGATGACGTCGGCGCCCTCGGCGACGTCCATCGTGACCTCGCGGATCGCCTCGGCGCCGTTCGCCGGATCCATCTGGTAGCCGCGGCGATCGCCCTGCTGCGGCGCGCTGTCAACGGCGTCGCGGAACGGGCCGTAGTAGCCCGACGCGTACTTCGCCGAGTAGGCCATGATGCCGACCTGCTCGAAGCCCTCCTCGTCGAGCGACTCGCGGCAGGCGCCGACGAAGCCGTCGAGCATGCCCGACGGCGCGACGATGTCGATGCCGGCGCGCGCGTACGACACGACCGTGCGCGCGAGGTTCTCGAGCGAGGCGTCGTTGTCGAGGCCGCCGTCGCGGAGGACGCCGCAGTGGCCGTGATCGGTGTACTCGCAGAAGCAGGCGTCGGCCTGGACGACGAGCTCGGGGACCTGCTTCTTGATCGCCTTGATCGCCCGCTGGATGACGCCGCCGGCCGCCCACGCCTCGGAGCCGACCGCGTCCTTGCGCTCGGGGATGCCGAACAGGATCACCGACGGGATGCCGGCGTCGCGCACCTTGCCCGCCAGCTCGACCGCCTTGTCGACCGACCAGACCGACTGACCGGGCATCGACGCGATCGGCTTCTCCACGCCGGTGCCCGGCGCGACGAACATGGGGAAGATCAGGTTGTCGACGGACAGCCGGGTCTCCCGCACCATGCGGCGCAGGCCCTCGGTACGGCGCATGCGCCGCGCGCGGTAGTCGGGGAAGTTCATGCTCCTCCTTACACCGGCGGCCGCCGCGGCACCAGGCGACGGGGTGTCACGGGGGGAGGCCGGTGTATCCTGTCGCGGCGGGGAGCCCGGAGCCGCGCCCGCTGCCGATGAGCGCGATCGATCTCGACGACTACGTGGCCTGGCTGCACGCGCGCGGCGTCGCCGACGAGCACCTGCCGCTCTACCGCGAGGGCGCGGAGCTGGTGCTGGCGCAGACCGCTGGCGACGAGGTGAGCGACGCCCACGTCGAGGCGGTGGTGCGGACGGAGGCGGCGCACGGCGCGTCGGCGCGGCGGCAGGACAACCTGCGCGCGATCGGCGCCCGGCTGCGGGTGTACCTCGACGAGCGGCGGGCCGAGGCCGCCGCCGCGTCCGGCGCGTTCGAGGCGCCGCGCGACGACGAGCCGGCGCTCGAGCTGGCCGACGTGCCGCGGGGGACGAGCCGGCGCGCGCGGCTCGCCCGCATCTCGGGGACCCACGCGGCGGAGGACGGCTCGTCGGTGCGCGGGACGATGGTCGACGACCTGCCGGCGCCGGCCGAGGCCGCGCCCGATCCGTCGACGGTGCAGGCGGCGATGGCGCCGCGCAGCGCGCTGTCGCCGTCGACGGTGCCGCCGATCTCGCGGCCGATGCCGGTGGCGGCGGTGCCGTTCACCGACGGGCCGCGTCCGGGCGTGCTCGCGAGCCCGTCGCGCACCGCGCGGCTGTCGCGCGAGGAGCGGCCGCTGCCCGGCTGCGCGTGCCGCACGCGCCACGAGGTCTTCGCCGACGACTACTGGTCGATGTGGGGCAAGGTCTACCTGTTCGTCACCGCGACGCTCGGCTTCTTCCTGTCGATGTTCTGGAGCCGGCTGGCGTCGCTGTCGGTCGGGCTGGGGATCGCGGCGGTCGGCGCGCTGGCGAGCGCGGCGACGGCGGGCTGGCGCTGCACCGACTGCCGGCGGTGGATCGAGCGGCGCGGGCTCGACGCGGAGCAGGTGCGGAACCAGCGGACGCGGCAGCTCGTCTTCCTCGGCATGGCGGCGGCGCTGGCGATCGCGTGCGTGCTCGTGGTGCACCGGGTGCGGGCGCAGCTCGCGGAGGAGCGGCGCGCGCTGAAGGTGCTCGACGACGTCCGCGAGTTCGACGACGGCGGGAGCTGACGGCGCGGGGCGCGGGGCGCGGGGCGGACCGCGAGGTTCACCGGCGCCCGCCCGGACGCTCACATGGCCAGAATGCCGACCCTCTCGTCGATCGATCGGGCCCGAGGAGGACCTCGGGACCGATCTCGGTCAGAGCAACCCCGCGCCGAGCTCCGCCCGGACGCTTCAGTCTTCCTCGCCGCCCCAGAGCTGATCGGGCGGCGTGAGCGGCTGCGAGGCGTCCCAGCCGCGCACCGCCTGCTCGCAGCCGCGCTTGATCGAGGCGAGGCCGAGCGCGGGCCCGCCGTTGCGGCTCGCGGTGACGATCGCGACGCCCTCGTGCGCCATGTGCGCGCGGTCGAAGCGGGTGCCGTGGTGGAGCTTGCTGCGGAACTCGAGGTCGGCGTAGGCCTGCAGCGCGCCGGCGGCGCCCTTCTCGACCTGGTCGGTGATCCAGCCGGCCGGCTCGGTCATCGCGACGAAGGCGGTGCCCATGCAGTCGGCGGCGAGCTCGGTGCGGCGCACGCTCTTGTCGCCGTCGAACGGATCGCCGTACCAGAACTGGATCTGGTGGGCGAACTCGTGGGCGAAGGCGACCTCCGAGCTGAACATGGTGCGATCGCTGTCGGGGATGAGCTGGTTCATCTGCAGGATCGCCGCGGGCTCGAAGGCGATGTAGCCGGCGGGGATCGAGACGGCGACGCCGACGCCCGAGGCGGGCACGATGCAGACGTGGTGGCCATCGATGTCGGAGTCGTGGAGATCGCGCAGCGCGGCGAGGATGCGCGAGAGATCGTCGCGGACGCCGCCGGCCATCGCGCCGACGGTGACGGTGGAGTCGCCGATGATCGCCGACGGGGGAAGGACGACGGCGTCGGCGAGGCCGACGTTCGGCGCGGTCGCGGCCCAGGCGGCGAGGTCGCAGTGGACGGCGTCGTCGATGCCGAAGATGCCGAAGGTGCGATCGCCGGCGGCGTACTGCTCGAGCGGCGAGGTGCCGGTCGGCGCGGGCGCGGCGGATGGCGCGGCGGTGGCGCCGCCGCCGTCGAAGCGGTGGGCGATCGTCGACAGCGGCGCGGGCGGCGCGGGGGCGTGGTGGGCGCCACCGTGACAGGCGGCGAGCGACAGGAGCGAGCAGAGCGTGACGCGGCAGGCTGGGTGATCGGTGGACATCGTCCTCGGCGCGACCCGACGGGGTCGGTGTTCCTCCTCTGACAAGGAGGCGGCGGATCGGTTGCAGGAACCGTCTCGCGCGACGTCATCCTCGCCGATCGGCGCAGGTACGGAAACGACGCGGTCCGCGCCGCGCCGGGCCGCAGGTAGGACACCGTGGGTGGCTGGCACGGGCGGCGCCGCCGCGGTAGCGTCCCCGCCCATGTCGTCGCGACCTTCCATGCCGCTGTATGCCGTGGCCCTCGTGCTCGCCGGCGCGTGCTCGCGCGCGCCCGCCAGCGGCGGAGCGGCCGGGAGCG
>DASZXE010000956.1:0-2740 GCA_035546475.1 Kofleriaceae bacterium | reverse complement strand
CGACCTCGGCCTCGAGCCCGAGCGCCGCCGCGCCGCCGCGGGTCGCGAGCCGCACGGCCGCCGGTGCCGGCAGCGTGCGCGGCCCGCAGCGCGGCTTGTGCAGCAGCGCGGCGAGCCGCAGCTCGAGGAAGCCGTCGAGGTTGTTGTTGCACGGCGCGCCGTCGGCGCCGAGCGCGACCGACACGCCGCGCGCGAGCAGCTCCGGGATCGACGCGATGCCCGACGCGAGCTTGAGGTTCGAGCTCGGGCAGTGGACCGCGTGGGTCCCGGTGCGGGCCAGCCGGGCGACCTCGTCGTCGTCGAGGTGGATGCAGTGGGCGATCGCGCTTCGCGGCCCGAGCAGGCCGAGCCGCTCGAGCGCGACGAGGTTGCGCACGCCGAACCGGGCGGCGACCGCGGCGATCTCGCCCTGGTTCTCGCTCGCGTGGGTGTGGATGCCGAGGCCGCGCGCGGCGGCGCGGCGGCCGACCTCGCCCAGCAGCTCGTCGGTGCACGACAGGACGAAGCGCGGCGCGTAGGCGTAGCGCAGCCGGCCGCCGGCGGCGCCGTGCCAGCGATCGGCCAGGCGCTCCGACTCGTCGAGCGACGCCTTGGTCGACTCGCGCAGCCCGGCCGGGATCGTCGGATCGGGCGCGTCCATCATCGCCTTGCCGATCGTCGCGCGCAGGCCGGCCTCCTCGGCGGCGGCGAACACCTCGTCGGTGTGGTGCACCGTCGCCATGTCGAGGATCGCCGTGGTGCCGCCGAGCAGCAGCTCGGCCATCGCCAGCCGCGCGCTCGCCGCCAGCGCCGGCGCGTCGAGCGCGCCCTCGTACGGCCACACGACCGTGCGCAGCCAGTCGAGCAGCTCGAGGTCGTCGGCGCGGCCGCGCGCGAGCGTCTGGCAGGTGTGGACGTGGGCCTGGACCAGGCCGGGCATCACGATCGCGCCGGGGACGTCGACGATCGTGTAGTCGCTGCCGGCCGGCGTGTAGTCGCCGCCGACCTGCACGATCACCCCGTCGGCGATCGCCAGGTCGCCGCCCACCACGCGCTGGTCGTCGTCGACGGTGACGATGGTGCCGCCGCGGAAGATGAGCTCGCCCATGGCCAGGCCAGTCTACAGGGCCTTGGTCCGCCGCGGTCGCGGGCGCCGACGCGTGGCGGCGGCAGGGCGCGGCCGATCGAGCTCGTCGCCGGTGAAGCCGTGGGGGATGAGCTCGGCGAGGCTCCAGCCGTCGTGCTGGCCGGTCGGGCTGATGACGACCACGCGGGTCGCGGCCGGGTCGCGGACGAACTCGAGCAGCGTCTGCCGGCACATCCCGCACGGCGACGCCGGCGGCGCGATGTCGGACGCCACGTAGATCGCCTTCACGTCGCTGGCGCCGGCCAGCACCATCGCCATCACCGCGTTGCGCTCGGCGCACAGGGTCAGGCCGTACGACGCGTTCTCGACGTTGGCCCCGGTGAAGACGCGGCCGTCGGCGGCCCGCAGCGCGGCGCCGACGCGGAAGTTCGAGTACGGCGCGTAGGCGCGGTCGCGCATCGCGCGCGCCAGCTCCTCGAGCTCCGGGTCGCCGTCCACCGGACCGCGCGCGGCGGCGCCGCCGTTGCGCCCGGCCGCCCGCTTCACGACAGCTCCTTGCAGGCGACCAGCGCGGCCAGCACGCCGTCGAGCAGGCCCTCGAACGTCGCCCGCACCCGGGTCGCGTTCTCGGTCACGTGCGCGTGCGACAGCACCTCGTCGGTGAGGCCGGCGGCGTGGTTCGTGATGCACGAGATGCCGATCACCCGCGCGCCCATGTGCCGCGCGACGACGACCTCGGGAACCGTCGACATCCCGGTCGCGTGGGCGCCGAGGAGCTGGAGCATGCGCACCTCCGCCGGCGTCTCGTAGGTCGGGCCGGGCATCGCCACGTAGACGCCCTCCTCGAGGTGGACGCCGCGCGCCCGCGCGACCTCGCGCACGAGCGCCCGCAGCTCGGGCGCGTAGGCGGTCGTCATGTCGGGGAAGCGCGGCCCGAGCCGCTCGTCGTTCGGTCCGCGCAGGGCGTGGTCGCGCAGCATGTCGAGGTGATCGCGGATGAGCATCAGCGTGCCGGGCGGCCAGCTCGGCTCGAGGCCGCCGGCGGCGTTGGTCACCAGCAGGATGCGCGCGCCGAGCGCGACCAGCACGCGCGCCGGGAACGCGACCTCGGACGCCTTCCAGCCCTCGTAGAGGTGGACGCGGCCCTGCATCGCGACGCAGCTCGCGCCCTGGCGCGCGCCGATGACGAGCCGGCCGGCGTGGCCGTGGATCGTCGACACCGGGAAGCCGGGGATGTCGGCGTACGGGATCGCGACCGGGTCGGCGAGGCCGTCGGCGAAGCCGCCCAGCCCCGAGCCGAGGATGAGGCCGACCTGCGGCGCGCGGTCGCCGATGCGCGCGCGCACGGCCGCGGCGGCGGCGGTGACGCGCTCGAAGAGATCGTCGGTGGGTGCGGTCATGACGGCTCGGGTCAGCGCAGGATCTCGAGGACGCGGGTGGAGCGGGGCGCCGGCGCGCGGTCGCCGAGCTCGGCGTCGATCGTGATCGACGCGAGCAGCCGGGCGCGCGCCTCGACGACCCGCGCGTCGTCGTCGGCGTGATCGGTGTGCAGGAGCGCGAGCGGCTGGCCGGCGTCGACGCGATCCCCGGGCCGCACGAGCAGCTCGAAGCCGGCCGCCGGATCGATCGCGTCGTCCTTGGTGCGGCGGCCGGCGCCGAGCACGAGCGCCGCCA
>DASZXE010000955.1:0-5049 GCA_035546475.1 Kofleriaceae bacterium | reverse complement strand
GAGGCCGGTCAGGCCGCGCGCGACCGCGCGAGCGCGGCGTCCAGGGCGGCCATCAGCTCGCGGGCGCGCGCCAGCATCTCGGCCGTCGCGGTGCCGCCCCACTCGGCCGCGTAGTAGAGCTCGGTCAGCTCGGCGAGCTCGGCGGCGCCGTCGACGCCGCGGGCGACCAGCTCGCGCGCCAGCTCGCGCGGCGTCATCGATGGATCGCGCCGGTGGCCGCGCTTCGCCAGCCGCTTCGCCGCGCGGTCGTAGAGCGCCGCCAGCTCGCTGCGCGCGCGGGCCCGCTCGCGCGCCGGTCCCGGCCACCGCTTGCGGCGGCGCCGCGCCAGCACCACCGCGGCGAGCGCCGCCAGGCCGACGATCACGCCGATCGCGATCGCGTGGCGCACGAGCCACGCCTTGATCGCGTTCGCCAGCGACTTCATCGAGCGCGCCCCGCCCGAGAACCGGCGGCCGATCGAGCGGAACAGCTCGAGCTGCTGGTAGAGGTCGTAGTCGATCACCCACTTGTTCCACTGGAAGCGGAGGCCATCGAGCCAGCGCCGCAGCCGCGCGCGCCAGCCGGTGCCGCCGCGGCCGAGCACGTCGGCGGCGCCCGGCGGCGTCGCGTCGTAGACGACCCAGCCCTGGTTCGGGAAGTAGACCTCGGCCCACGAGTGCGCGTCGCCGGCGCGCACCGCGATGTAGCCGTAGTCGTTCCACTCGCCGCCGAGGAAGCCGTTGACGTCGCGCGCCGGCACGCCGACCGAGCGCGCGAGGATCACGAACGCCGACGCGAAGTACTCGCAGTGGCCGGCCTTGCGCGTGAAGAGGAAGTAGTCGATCGGCTCCTGCTTGCCCGGGTCCTTCAGGTCGAGCGTGTAGTCGAGGTGAAGGCGGAGCCAGTCGCGGATCCGGTTGGCGCGCTCGTAGTTGCTGGTGGCGCCGGCGGTGAGCTGCGCGGCCAGCTCGCGCGTGCGCGGCGTGATCTCCGGCGGGAGCTGCAGGTACGCCTCGAAGCCGGGCGGCAGCTTCGCCGGCGCGGCGGCCAGCGCCTCCGGCGACGGCGGGTCGAGCTGCGACCACGCGCGGTAGTGCAGCGAGCCGTCGTGGCGGAGGCGAACCTCGTCGTTGCGCTCCTCCGACGGGCGGTGGCCGCGGAACGGGACGTCGACCTCGACGGCGACCGGCGTCGTGGCGGCGAACAGCACGTCGGCGCCGATCGGCTCGAGCCAGATGTCCTGCCACGCCGACGCCTCGCGCAGCTCGCCGAGCTGATCGTCGTCGAGGCCGCGCGCGGCCGCCGGCAGGTAGCGCCGCTCGTGGGTCTTGCTGTTGAGCACCGGCTCGATGCGCAGGGCCGACGGCGGCGCCCGCCGCGAGTGGCTCCACTGGCCGCGCTGGTAGAGATCGAAGGAGCTGCCGCGCCAGTACACCTCCGGCGCGTTGCGCCCGCGCATGCGGCGGTCGCCGACCTCGACGCGCATGACGATCGTGCCGTCGTGCTTGAGCCGGCCGTGGCCGCCGAGCTTCACGCCGTCGGAGAAGCCGACCATGTCGAGGCCGCCGTTGCCGCGGAAGAAGAAGCCGACGCCGATGCGCGGGATCGTCAGGAACATCGCGCCGGCGAGCGCGAACACGGCGAGCGACACGAGCGCGGTGCCGGCGAAGAAGCGGCGGTCGACGATCCGCTTCGACGCGAGGATGCGCTGGATCTCGACGCGCTCCGACGCGCGCGGGTCGGCGTGCTTGAGGAGGAAGTTGTCCTCCATCTCGCGGCGGAGGTGGAAGAGGATGAGCGTCCACGTCGCCGAGATGACGAACAGGAGGAAGCAGATCGCGTAGGTGACGTCGGCGTTCAGCACCGAGCCGGCGACCAGCATGAGGAACGACAGCAGGTAGAGCTGCTGCCAGTCGCGCGCGGCGCGGCGCGTACACGCGCGCGCGACGGTGACGAGCGCGAGGAAGCCGCCGCCGGCGCCGAGGTAGTCGCCGGTGGTGACCGCCGCGAAGCCGGCCCAGACCATCGACAGGATCGCGAGCCCGGTGAAGACCCAGGCCCAGCGCGCGACGTCGACGCGCGGCGCCTCCCAGAACCAGGAGCCGGCGAGGCCGACGACCGCGAGCAGCGTCACTGCCGGGCCGAGCCCGCCGCCCGACGCCATCGCGAGCAGCGCGGTCGCCATCGTCAGGTAGCTGGTCGCCTTGTGCGCCTGCGCGAACCGCATGGAGGGGGACAGGATCCTGGGTCTTAGATCTTTGTGATCGTTAAGATTTTGGAGGCTACCGCGAAAAAATTCGGGGACATTTTCGCGGCGGCCGGGAGGGACAGGATCCTGGGTCTCAGGCCGGGAGGGACAGGATCCTGGGTCTCAGGTTGGCGTGATCGTTAGGATTTTGAAGGCCACCGCGGAAACCTTCCGGATCATATTTTTCGCGGTGGTCGCGAAATCGTGAGGGAACTCAGCTGGTTGCGGGATAGGATCCTGTCCCCGGGGGTGGGGACAGGATCCTGGGTCTCAGGTTGGCGTGATCGTTAGGATTTCGAAGGCCACCGCGAAAACCTTCCGCAGGCATATTTTCGCGGCGGCCGCTAAATCGTGAGGGAACTCAGCTGGTTGCGGGATAGGATCCTGTCCCCGGGGGGTGGGGACAGGATCCTGGGTCTCAGGTTGGCGTGATCGTTAGGATTTTGAAGGCCCCCGCGGAAATCTTTCGGATAGAGAATTTTCGCGGTGACCGCGAAATCGTGAGGGAACTCAGTTGGTTGCGGGATAGGATCCTGTCCCCGAGGCGACCGCGGAAGTCTTTCGGATGGAAATTTTCGCGGTGGCCGCGAAATCGTGAGGGAACTCAGCTGGTTGCGGGATAGGATCCTGTCCCCAGGATGTGGTCGGCGGCGGGGCGGCCGGCGGCGGGGACGCCGTCGGGGCAGACGAGGACGCGGTCGTTGCGGGCGTCGAGCGCGGGCAGGGGGATGTCGTCGGTGACGGCCGGGAGGAGCGCTAGCTCGCGGAGGATGCGGGTGAGCTGGGGCTTGCCGGCGCTCATCGGCACGTGGGCGCCGCGCGCGACCAGCTCGACGGCCCAGCCGGCCTCGAGGTAGGCGGCGGCGAGGCTGGCCGCCATGGTCACCGCGCGCTCGAACGCGTCGGCGACCGCCTCGTCGGCGCGCAGCGGCTGGTCGGCGGCGAGCGCCTTCACGACCACCGCCGGCAGCGCGTTGTCGACGGCGATCACCACCTGGCGCTCGAGCTCGTCCTGGTGCTCGCGGACGACGACGCGGCCGGTGCGCGCGGTCGACGGCCAGTGGATGTCGCGGCGATCGTCGCCCTGCCGCCACTCGCGCAGGCCGAAGAACTCGCCGCGGCGGCCGAGCCGCTGGCTGGTGCCGGCGCCGTGGCCGCGCGGGCGCGGCGGCGGCGGGCGCACGCGGTTGACCCGCGGGTAGACCAGCACCTCCGTCGCGTCGTCGGCGTCGCGCGACTTGCGGAACAGCGTGAACGGGAAGCGGGTCGCGATGCGGAAGCCGTCGAACCGGTAGAGCCCGCGCCGGCCGAAGGTGTGGCGGTACGACGTCCGCTGCGTCTTGCCTGCGGGGATCTTGAGGAAGTAGCACCGCTTGTCGATCGGCCGGCCGCGCATCAGGTCCTCGACCTCGATCGAGTACGAGGCCATGCCCTCCTTCTGGTTCTCGACGGCGATCTCCATCAGGAACGGCTGGCCGGCGAAGATCTGCGGCGGCGGACGGCGGCTCACCTGCAGGCCGCGCATCGTCACCTCCGACAGCACGCCCGACGCGATGATGAAGGAGAGCAGCCAGGCGAGCAGCAGGTAGAGGAGGTTGTTGCCGGTGTTGATCGCGAGCAGGCCGATCACGATCGTCAGGAAGACGAACCAGCGGCCCTCGCGCGTGAAGCTGAGCCGGCGCGGCGGCCTCAGCCGGACGAAGCGGCGCCAGCCCCGCGGCTCCGGCATGTCAGGTCGGGACCGCGACCCGCGCGAGGATGTCGGCGATCGCGCGCTCGGCCTCGACGCGCGCGCGGCCGAGCGACTCGTGGGCGGCCGGCAGCGTGATGCGGTGGGCGAGGGCGGGGACCGCGAGCAGCTTGAAGTCGTCGGGCACGCAGAACGCGCGGCCGTCGGCGAACGCGTGCGCCTGCGACGCGCGGTACCAGGCGAGCGCGCCGCGGGTCGACGCGCCGATCGCGATCGCCGGGCTGCGGCGGGTCTCCTCGATGACGTTCATCGCGTAGTCGACCAGCGCGTCGTCGACCTTGACCTTCTCGACCGCGTCCTGGGCGGCGCGCAGGGCGGAGTGATCGATCACCGGCGCGAGGCTGGCGACCGGGTCGGCACCGCCCTTGTCGCGCAAGAGGTTGCGCTCGATCTCGCGCGACGGATAGCCGAGGTGGATGCGGAGGAGGAACCGGTCCATCTGCGACTCGGGCAGCGGATAGGTGCCGAAGTGCTCGACCGGGTTCTGGGTGGCGAGGACGATGAACGGCGGCGGCAGCGGGTGGGTGGTGTCGTCGATCGAGACCTGGCCCTCGCTCATGGCCTCGAGCAGCGCCGACTGCGTGCGCGGCGTGGTGCGGTTGATCTCGTCGGCGAGGACGACGTTGGCGAAGATCGGCCCGCGGCGCAGCTCGAACGTGCGGTTGGCGGCGTCGAAGATCGACACGCCGGTGATGTCGGAGGGGAGCAGGTCGCTCGTGAACTGGATGCGGCGGAAGGTGCCGCCGACCGACGCGGCGAGCGCGCGGGCGAGCGTGGTCTTGCCGACGCCGGGGATGTCCTCGATGAGGAGGTGGCCGCGCGCGAGCAGCGTGGTGACCGCGAGGCGGATGGCGCTCTCCTTGCCGCGGAGCGCCCGGTCGATGTTCTGCTCGAGGCGGCGGACGGCCGCCAGGAGCACGGACACCGTGGCGTCGGCCGGGGCCGGGGCGAGCGCGGGCATGCGCCGCCGAGTATAGCCGGCCGGCGGGGCCGGAACACCGGCGGAGGCAGGCAGGAGGCGCGCGGGCGCGTCAGCGCTTCGAGCGCGATGTGCGTGCGCGTGTGCCCGCC
>DASZXE010000954.1:0-17783 GCA_035546475.1 Kofleriaceae bacterium | reverse complement strand
CGCCTCCATCGCCTCCATCGCCTCCATCGCCTCCATCGCCTCCATCGCCTCCATCGCCTCCATCGCCTCCATCGATCCCCTCGAGCGTCTCCACCTCCGGCTGCCCCGCGGTCAGCGTCCCCGTCTTGTCGAACGCCACCACCCGCGCCGCCGCCAGCCGCTCGAAGACGTCGCCGCCCTTGACCAGCGCGCCCAGCCGCGCGGCCCGCCCCGAGGCGACCATCACCGCCGTCGGCACCGCGAGCCCCATCGCGCACGGGCAGGCGATGACGAGCACGGTCGCCGCCCGCTGCGCGCCGGTCGCGAGCGAGCCGCTGCCGAGCCACCAGCCGAGCCCGACCACGAGCGCGAGCGTCAGCGCCGCCGGGATGAAGACCGCGCTCGCCCGGTCGGCGAGCCGCTGCGCGCCCGCCCGCGCTCCCTGCGCGTCGCGCACGAGCCGCAGCATCGACGCCAGCGTCGAGCCGGCGCCGATCGCCGTGACCCGCGCGCGCAACGCGCCGGTGCCGTTCACCGTGCCGCCGATCAGCCGGTCGCCGACCGTGCGCGGCACCGGCACCGGCTCGCCCGTGATCATGCTCTCGTCGACGTCGCCGGCGCCGTCGATGACGATCGCGTCGGCCGCGATCCGCTCGCCGGGCCGGATCGCCAGCACGTCGCCCTTGCGCACGAGCGCCGCCTCCAGCTCGCGCGGGCCGGCATCCTCGTCGACGATCGTCGCCCGCGCCGGCGCGAGCCGGGCCAGCGCCACCAGCGCCGCGGTCGTCCGCCGCCGCGCCGCCGCCTCCATCGCGTGGCCGGCGAGCACGAAGCCGGCGATGCCGAGCACCGCCTCGAGGTAGAGCCCGCCGCCGGCCCGCGTCGGCGCGATCACCGACGCCACCGACAGCGCGAGCGCGGCGAGCGCCCCGAGCGTCACCAGCGCGTGCATGTCCGGCTGCCGCCGCGCCAGCGACGCGGCGCCGCGCCCCCAGATCGGCCAGCCGGCGACGCCGCCGACGGCGACGGTGAAGGCGACGAGGCTCCAGCCGAGCGTCGCCGGTCCGATCGACCACAGCCCGGGCGCCAGCCGGCGCGCCGGCCCGTCGACGAGCCACGCCACCGCGCGCGCGATCGGATCGCCCGCGTGCATCGGCATCAGCGGCGCCGCCGCGAACATCACGACGATCATCGCGGCGAGCGACACCGCGGCCCGCCACGCCCGATCGCGCACCATCGCCGCCCCCGCGCGGTCGTCGCGGAGCTGCGCCGCCGCCACGTCCTCGTCGTCGCGCGGCAGCTCCGCCTGGTAGCCCGCGCGCTCGACCGCCGCGACGAGCCCGGCCGGATCGGCCGCCGCCGGATCGATCGCGACCCGCGCGCTGCGCGTCACCAGGTTCACCGCGACGTCGCGCACGCCCGGCTGCGCGCGCAGCGCCTTCTCGACGTGCGCCGCGCAGGCCGCGCACGACATGCCGCCGATCGGCAAGGTCAGCGCCTGCTCCGTCGCGGCAGCCGCGGGCCCGGCCATCGTCAGCTCACGAGCTGGCGGGCGAGGCGGCCTTGTAGCCGGCCGCCTCCAGCGCCGCGACCACCGCCGCCGGCTCGCCGTCGACGGTGCCGCGCACCTTGCCGATCGCGACCTCGAGGACGGAGACCCCCGGCACCTCCGCCAGCGCCGCCTTCACCCGCCGCACGCACCCCTGGCAGTGCATCCCATCGACGGCGAGCTCGAACGGCTGGGTCATTCCGCCACGGTAACGCCGGCTGCCGGATCCGCAAGCGCGGCATGTCCGCGCGCCCGCCCGGCGGCGCGGCCCGCGTGGGTGCGCACCTCGACCTGGCCGGCGGGGTCGAGCCAGCGCGCCGCCGCCGCGGTCACCGCCGCGCGGTCGAGCCGCAGGTAGCGCGCGAGATCCTCGGCGGCGCCGTCGGGGCCGCCGGTCGCCAGCATCGACGCGCACAGGAGCGCCGCCCGCCGGCCGAGCCCGTCGAGCCGCCACCACAGGCTCGCCTCGCGCCGCCGCACCGCGCGCGCCAGCGCCGCGTCGTCGATGCCGCGCGCCCGCACCTCCGCCAGCTCGTCGTCGAGGATCGCGGCGACCTCGTCCGGCGACGTGCCGCCGCGGAGGTCGACCGTCACGTGCACCTCGCCGCCGCGCCGCCCCGGCTGCATCCACGCGCTCACCCGCTGGGCGAGCGGCCGCTCGTAGACGAGGCGCCGCCACAGGCGGCCGGTGCCCGGCGTCGCCAGCGCGAGCGCGACGACGTCGAGCGCGGTGTCGTCGTCGCCGGGCGACGGCGGCCCGTGCCACGCGCGGTGCACGCGGTCGAGCGCCGCCAGCGGATCGTCGACGACGACCTGCACCGGCCCCTGCGGCGCCGTCGGATCCCAGCGCCGCGCCGGCCGCTCCGACGGCGGAAACGAGCCGAACCAGCGCCCGCACGCCGCGCGCGCCTCGTCGCCGTCGAGGTCGCCGGCGAGCACGAGCGTCGCGTTCGCCGGCACGTACCAGGTCCGGTAGAAGGCCGCGACCCGCTCGAGCGTCGCCGCCGCGATGTCCTCGTGCCGGCCGATCGTCAGGTGGCGCAGCGGGTGGCCGTCGGGGTAGAGGCCGGCCGCCACCGCGAACCGCTCGGGCCCGTACGGCGCGTTCTCGTAGCGCTGGCGCCGCTCCGCCTGCACGACCGCGATCTGCTGGTCGAGCCGCCGCTGATCGAGGCCGGGCAGGAAGTAGCCCATCCGGTCCGACTCGAGCCACAGCGCGACGTCGAGCGACGGCCGCGGCACGACCTCGTGATAGAGCGTGCGGTCGGGGCCGGTCTGCGCGTTGGCGTCGGTGGCGCCGACCTCGCGCAGCAGCTCGTAGTGGTGTCGCCCCTGCAGGTGGAGCGAGTTCTTGAACATGTGCTCGAACAGGTGCGCGAAGCCGCTGTCGCCGTCGCGCTCGTCGCCGCTGCCGACCCGGTAGCCGACCCAGACCGCGCACGACGGCACCGTGTGGTCCTCGTGCAGGACGACCTCGAGCCCGCACGGCAGCGTGAAGACATCCGCCGCCAGCCGCGGCATCCCGTCGACGATCGTGACCGGCCCGGTCATTCGTCCCCCCGCGTGCCCGTGCCCGTGCCCGTGCCCGTGCCCGTGCCGGTGCCCGATCGCTGAAGCGCCAGCGCGAGCTGGTAGAGCTCCCTCCGCGGCCGCCCCGTCTTCACCACCAGCCGCTGCGCGACGTCCTTCGGCCCGTGCCCTTCACCGAGCAGCCGCCGCACCTCGGCCTCGACGTCGATCGCCGCCCCCAACCCGTCCTCCTCCGCGCCACCGACGACGATCGTGCACTCGCCGCGCGGTGCCGCCGCCGCGAACCGGTCGCGCAGCGTCCCCAGCCCGCCGCGCGCGTGCTCCTCGAACCGCTTGGTCAGCTCGCGCGACACGCACGCCGGCCGCGCCTCGCCGAACGCCTCCGCCAGCGTCGCCAGCGTCGCCGCCACCCGGTCGGGCGCCTCGTAGAAGATCATCGTCGCCGGCTGATCGCGCAGCCGCCCGGCCACCGCCGCCCGCGCCCCCGCCTCGCGCGGCAGGAAGCCGACGAACAGGAACGACGCCGACGGCAGCCCGCTCGCCACCAGCGCCGCCAGCGCCGCGCTCGGCCCCGGCACCGGCACGACGTCGATCCCCGCCGCGATCGCCGCCCGCACCAGCCGGAGGCCCGGGTCCGACACGCCGGGCGTGCCCGCCTCGCTGATCACCGCGACCGTCCGGCCGCCGGACAGAAGCTCCACCAGCTCCTCCGCCCGCGCCGCCTCGTTGCCCTCGAACATCGAGCGCACCCGCCGCGCCGGGTTCACCGGCCCGCCGCCATCGGCGCGCTCGAGCAGCACCGCCGCCGCCCGGGTGTCCTCGGCGGCGACGACGTCCGCCTCGCGCAGCAGGCGGGCGGCCCGCGGCCCCAGGTCCTCGAGGTTGCCGATCGGCGTCGCCACCACGTACAGCACGCCGCGGCCGTCGCTCGCCACCGCGGTCATTCGCGCGACAGCGCGTCGATGTTGATCTCGGTGCCCAGCTCGGCCTGGATGAACTTCTTCAGCCGGTCGAGCACGCGCTTCTCGAGCTGCCGCGCGCGCTCGCGCGACACGCCGTACTTGTCGCCGAGCTCCTGCAACGTCATCGGCGGCTCGGTCCGCCAGCGCGCCTTGAAGATGTCGGCCTCGCGCCCGGCGAGCGTCGACTGGAACGCGTCGAGCTTGGCGTTGAACAGCGCGGCGAACTCGGTGTCGGCGACCGCCTGATCCGGCCGCGTCTCCTCGCTCGGCACGAAGTCGAGCCGCGTGCGCGCGCCGTCCTCGTCGCCCTGCACCGGCGCGTCGAGCGACGCCTCGGGCGCGGCCAGCCGCCGCTCCATCTCGACGACCTCCTTCTCGGTGACGTCGAGGTTCTCGGCCAGGAGCTTCGCGCTCGGGTAGAAGCCGAGCTGCTCGAGCCGCTCGCGCTCCTTGCGCAGGTTGAAGAACAGCTTGCGCTGCGCCTGCGTCGTCCCGATCTTCACCAGCCGCCAGTTGTTGAGGATGAACTTGAGGATGTAGGCGCGGATCCAGAAGGCCGCGTACGACGACAGCTTCACGCCGCGCCCGGGGTCGAACTTGCCGACCGCCTGGATGAGGCCGATGTTGCCCTCCTGCACGAGGTCGAGCAGGTTGCGGTGCGCGCGCCGGTACTCGTACGCGATCTTGACGACCAGCCGCAGGTTCGCCTCGACGAGCCGCCGGGCCGCGGTGGTGTCGCCGTGCTCGACGAGCCGGGTCGCCAGCGAGTGCTCCTCCTCGGGCGTCAGCAGGGGGTAGCGCCGCACCTCCTGCATGTACGCCTGCATCGGGTCGCGCTTGATGAGGCCGACGCGGCCCTCGTCGCGGTCGCGCTTGCCGCGCCGCGCGGGCCGCTCGCGGCCGAGCAGGTCGGGCTCGTCGTCGCTGTCCTCGACGACCTCGGCCTCCGCCTCCGCCTCGTGATCGGCGCCGTCGGCCGCCTCGCCCGCCTCCGCCGCCTCCGCCGCCTCCTCGCCGCCGAGATCGATCACCGCGCCGAGGTCGTGGACGCCGTCCTCCTCGCTCGGCTCGCCGTCCTCCGCCGACTCCTCCTCGGGCTCCGAGGGGCGCTCGCCGTCGTGGTCGAGCTCGTCGTGAGCCTCGGTCGCCTCACGTGCGTCGCCACCCGCGCCCCTGGCGGTCGCAGGCTTCGCCTTCGTGGACCTCGCTCGCTTCGGCGCGGTCGCCGCGGTCGCCGCCGTCGGGCCGTCGACGGGTGGCGCCTTGCGCCCGGGCTTGGCGGCCCGCGGCGGGCGACCGGCGCGTTCGACCATGCGGGCACCATACTACACGCCGCTCACCGACGCCCCGCGCCACGAGATCGGAATGGCAGCCCGTGCGTCAGCGCTTATAATCGATGGACATGCGCCGATTCTCCAGCCACGGCCTCCTGGTCACCCTCGCGGCCGCGGCCGCCCTCGTCTTGACCGTCGTCAAGGACTCGCACGAGGGCGTGGTCGGCTTCGACTTCCAGCTCCGGCAGGTGCTGGCCGCGCCGGGCACGCCGGCGACGGCGAAGCACGATCTCACCGAGCTCAAGGTCTTCAACCTGACCTTGCTCCGCATCCGCGAGAGCTACGTCGATCCGTCGCGCATCGACCCGAAGAAGATGCTGTACCAGGCGCTCGACTCGGTGCAGCTCAACATCCCCGAGGTCCTCGTCGAGGCGAACCCGGCGCAGGACTCGCTGACCGTCGTCGTCAACGACAAGCGGCAGACCTTCTCGACGGCGGACGTCGACTCGCTGTGGCGGCTGTCGGGCCACCTGAAGAAGATCTTCGAGTTCGTCCAGGCGAACATGAACCCGGGCGCCGACCTCGCCGAGGTCGAGTACGCCGCCACCAACGGCATGCTCGAGACGCTCGATCCGCACTCGGTGCTGATGGATCCGGAGGCGGCCCGCGAGCTCGACGTGTCGACCAGCGGCAAGTTCGGCGGCCTCGGCATCGTCATCCGCATGGTCGATCACAAGCTCACCGTGATCCGGCCGATCAAGAACACGCCGGCCTCGCGCGCGGGCATCAAGGCCGGCGACCACATCATCAAGATCGACAACCAGACGACCGACGTGCTGTCGTCCGACGAGTCGGTCGACCGCATGCGCGGCGACCCGGCGACGCCGGTGACGCTGTGGGTCGAGCGCAAGGGCGAGGCCGCGCCGCTCCGCTTCGATCTCGTCCGCGACGAGATCCAGGTCGAGTCGGTGCAGTCGAAGCTGCTCGCCGGCAACGTCGGCTGGATCAAGATCAAGAACTTCCAGGGCTCGACCGGCGCCGAGACCCAGGACGCCATGCACGAGCTCGCGTCGCAGGGCGCGCAGTCGTTCATCCTCGACCTGCGCGGCAACCCCGGCGGCCGCCTCGATCAGGCGGTCGCGGTCGCCGACCTCTTCATCGACGACGGCACGCTGGTCACCACCGTCAAGGGCGGCTCCCGCAACCCGCGGCGCGCCACCCGCGGCGACGGCAACACCACCGCGCCGATGGCCGTCCTCCTCAGCCCCGGCTCGGCGTCGGCGTCGGAGATCGTGGCCGGCGCGCTCAAGAACACCGACCGCGCGATCGTGATCGGCACCCGCAGCTTCGGCAAGGGCTCGGTCCAGCAGCTCTACCGCAACGAGGACGACGGCACGACGCTCAAGCTGACCGTCGAGCAGTACCTGACCCCCGGCGACAAGTCGATCCAGTCGGTCGGCATCGTCCCCGACATCGCGCTGCAGAAGCAGTTCGTGCCCGACAAGAACGACGGCCCCGGCGACCTCGTCCGCCTGCTGCCGCCGTCGAAGTCGTGGGGCGAGAAGGACCTCGACGCCCACCTGACGTCGCAGTACGCGGCCGACACCGACAAGCCGACCTACGAGCTGCCGTACCTGTTCGAGCGGCCGGCGGCGGCCTCCGCCGACGCCGCGGCCGACGACGACGATGACGACGCCGAGGAGCCGTCGGCCTCCGACGACCTCGTCGAGGACTTCGAGGCGCACCTCGCCGACCAGCTCCTCGCCACCGCGACCTCGCACAACCGGCCCGGGCTGATCAAGGAGGCCAAGCCGCTGGTCGTCCGCGTCCACGCCGACGAGGACAAGCAGCTCGCCACCGCCCTCGCCAAGCTCGGCGTCGACTGGACGCCGGCCCCGGCCACCGCCGAGGCGCCGCCGAAGCTCGACGCCAAGGTCAGCGTGTCGCCCGCCGGCCCGCTCACCGGCGGCGAGCTGGTGACCGTCACCGGCACGGTGACCAACAACGGCGGCGGCACCGCCTACCGCGTCCACGTCCGCAGCCACGCCGACGACGGCCTGTTCGACGACGGCGAGCTCCTGTTCGGCAAGATCGCCCCCGGCGAGACCCGCACCTTCTCGACGCGCGTCGAGGTGCCGAAGGACTCGATCGCCCGCGTCGACCGCCTCACCTTCGACCTGACCGAGGCGCGCGGCGCGACCGCCGCCGTCCCGCCGGTCGAGGTGACCGTGGCCGCCGCCGACCGCCCGACCTTCTCGTACGCCTACCAGATCATCGACGACGGCAACGGCGACGGCCTGCTGCAGCGCCACGAGAACCAGCGGGTGCGCGTCACGGTGAAGAACACCGGCACCGGCACCGCCGCCGAGACGACCGCGATCCTCCGCAACGCGAGCGGCGACGGCGTGCAGCTCACCAGCTCGCGCATGGAGCTCGGCGCGCTCGCCCCCGGCGCCGAGAAGACCGTCGAGTTCGGCTTCTCGGTCGGCGACGACTACGCGGCCCCCGAGGCGGTGGTCGAGCTGCTCATCTACGACCAGGTGCTCGGCACCCAGGCCGGCGAGAAGCTGAAGCTCCCGGTGCTGAAGTCGGGCACCGCGGTGACCGCCGCCGGCGGCGTCGTCGAGGTGAAGAAGGACGCGACCGAGATCCGCAGCGGCGCGTCGACCGACACCGGCGTCGTCGCCCGCGCGGCCAAGGGCGCCCGCTTCAAGGTGACCGGCAAGCTCGGCCCGTGGATCAAGATCGAGCGCGACGGCGGCCTGCCCGGCTTCGTCGCCGCCACCAGCGTCGACAAGTCGACCGGCAAGCCGGGCAACGAGCCGGCCACGCCGGTCTTCCAGGTGACGCCGCCGGCCATCACGCTCAACGCGTCGAGCTACCGCTCGGCGGCCGACAGCTTCGAGCTCGACGGCAAGGTCACCGACGACACCCACGTCGAGGACGTCTACGTGTTCGTCTCGAACCAGGGCGCCAAGGTCGAGACCCGCAAGGTCTTCTACCGCAGCAACCGCGGCGGCAAGGTGACCAACGCGCTCGACTTCGCCGCGACCGTGCCGCTGTGGGACGGCTCGAACATGGTGACGGTCGTCGCCCGCGAGAACGCGGACGTGCGCAGCATGGAGACGCTGGTCATCTACAAGGACTCGAGCGCGGTCGCCAAGGCGACCCCGGCGGCGGCCGGCGCTTCCGTCCAGGCCTCGGCCGCCACGACCGCTCCCGCCGGCGGGAGCAGCGTCGAGGCCGCGGTGACGGGCGGCAAGTAGCGGCTGCAAATGCTCGGATCGGCTTGGCTTTCGGGCCGGCCGATCCCGCCTTGAATCGCGATCGCGCGGGCGACGTCTCAAGAGGGAACATGCGCACCAACCTGCTGATGGCGTTCCTGGTGGCGGCCTCGGCCGCGCTCCCCGCGGTGGCCTCGGCCGACGCGAGCGACTCGCTGGTCGGGCGCTACGACGTCGCCTTCGAGCAGGTGACCTCCAACTGCGACCAGGGCCTCACCCTCGCGAAGGCCAGCATGGCCATCGAGAAGAAGGGGGCCGGCGTCTCGGTCGACCTGCCGAAGGTGGCGACCCTGACCGGCAAGGCGCCGAAGGCCGGCCGGCTCAAGGCGGCGTCGGCGGTCGCCAGGACGTCGGTCGCGGGCCTCGACGGCAAGTTCTCGATCGCCGGCAGCATCGACGACGCCGGCCACGTCGACGCGGTCTTCGTCGGCGAGTTCTACAAGGACGCGAAGCCGATCTGCACGCAGTCGTGGCACGTCACCGGCACGCGCGCGGCCGACGCGAAGGCGCCGGCGGCGCCGCAGTCGGCGGGCGACGAGGCGCCGATCCCGGCGCCGACCCCGGCGTCGGCCGCGTCGTCGGCCGCGTCGTTCGGCCGCTTCGCGCTGCTGCCGTTCGAGTGAGCCCGCGCCGGCTTGGCAGCCGCGCGCGTCAGCGCCAGCCGGGGCCGAGCTCGGCGTCGAGGATGTCGACGCACAGGGCGACGCAGCCGTCGCAGATCGCGACCGCGCCGGTGCCGAGCAGCTTCCGCACCTGATCGCCGGCCCGCCCGCACCAGCTACACGACCCGGCCGGGTCGGTCGCGATCGCCGCATCGCTCGCGCTCGGCGGCAGCTCCGGCACCATGAACTCCCCGGTCGCGTGGATGACCGGCATCGACCCGCTCAGCCTGCCGACGCCGCCGTGTGGCAGCCGCGTCCCGCAGGCCGGGCACGCGCCCGCGACCGGCCCCGCCGGGATCGTCGCTCGACAGACCGGACAGCTCGTCACGGCCTCGACGATACAGCGGGCGGCGCGACGCCGGTGACCTGCGTGCGGCGAGGGAGCGTCATCACGAACTTGCTGCCGCGGCCCGGCGCGCTCTCGACGGTGAGCGTGCCGCCGTGCTCGGCGACGATGCCGTGGCAGGTCGCGAGCCCGAGGCCGGTGCCCCGCTTCTTCGTCGTGAAGAACGGATCGAAGATGCGGCCGAGCTGGTCGGCCGGGATGCCGGGGCCGTCGTCCTCGACCTCGACGACGACCTGGTCGCCCTCGTCGCGCGCGCGCACGGTGACCTGGCCGACCCCGCCGGCGAGCGCCTCGGTCGCGTTGCGCACCAGGTTCCAGGCGACCTGCCGCAGCTTGGCCGGGTCGGCGACCACCTCGAGCGGCGCCGGCGGCAGCTCGGCGACGACCTTGACGCCACCCCAGCTCCGGTCCTGCCGCACGACCTGCAGCGTCTCGGCGAGCAGCTCGGCCAGGTCGAACTCGACCAGCTCCGGCGGCCGCGGGTTCGCGTAGTCGAGCAGCTCGCCGACCAGCGCGTTCAGCCGGTCGATCTCGCGCAGCACGATCGTCATCAGCGCCTTGTCCTCCTCGCTCGCGCGCGGCGCCTGGCCGAGCAGCTCGATCGAGCCGGAGATCGACGCCAGCGGGTTGCGGATCTCGTGGGCGATGCCGGCGGCGAGCTGGCCGACCGTCGCCAGGCGCTCGGCGCGCCGCATCGTCTCCTCGAGCGTGCGCAGCTCGGTCAGGTCGGAGAAGTTGATGACCCGGCCGATCACGTGGTCGCCGACGTCGCGCAGGGGCGAGATCGAGATGCCGAGCGTCCGCGCCGGCCGGCCGTCGCGCGGCGGGAGCACCAGGTCGGAGCGGCGCAGCTTGCCGCGCCGCGACAGCGCGCCGAGCCGCGCCGCCATCCCCGGCATCAGCAGGTCGATCGGCAGGCCGACCGCGCGGTCGGGCGCCACCGCCAGGAGGTCCGACGCGGTCTGGTTGATCGTCAGCAGCTTGCCGTCGAGGTCGACGGTGACGAGCCCCGACGACAGCGACCGCACGATGTCGCGGTGGAGCGCGTACAGCTCGCCGGTCGCCTGCTGCTGCGAGGCCAGCGTCGCCGCGCTGCGCTCGAGCTCGGCGCCGAGCACGTAGGCGAGGAGGCCAATCGCGCCGAGGATCGCGACCGACAGGCCGAGCGAGCGGGCCAGCTCGATCGCCCGCTGCGCGCCCGGGTGGAGCTGCGGCAGCATCGGCAGCGGCAGCACGTCGGCCCAGGCCAGGAGGCCGATCGCGATCACCAGCACGACCGACGCCGCCGCGATCACCAGCGCGCCGCGCCGGTAGCGCACCGCCGCCGCGCCGACCACCGACAGCGCGAAGAAGAACGTGTAGGCGCTCTGCGCGCCGCCGGTGACGTAGACGAGCACCGACGTCACCAGCAGGTCGCCGGCGAGCTGCGGCCAGACGAGCCGGGCCGGATCGAACCCGCGCCGCAGCAGGATCGCGTAGACGATCGTGAGCGCGTACGTCGCGATCACCGCGCCGATGAGCGCGAGGTACGCCGGCGCGTCGCGCGGCACGCCGGTGACGTTGCCGACCCAGATCGTCAGCCCGAGGACCAGGCTGATGACGGCCGTGCGCACGGCCATCAGCCGGGTCAGGCGCCGGCGCAGCTCGCTGCCGGGCGCGACCGGCAGGGCCAGCCCGGCGACCGAGTCGCCCGGCGTCGCCGGCTCCAGCGAGAGGTCGAGCGGCGGCGCGGTCGAGACCGGGTGCGCCCGCCGCCTCTGCGGCGAGGGAGGCGAGGGAGGCGAGGAGGGCACGAGCGCCCTCAGGTCGAGTCGACGTTCGACGCCAGGTCGAAGACCGGCAGGTACATCGCGATGATGAGGCCGCCGACGACCACGCCGAGGAACGCCATCATCACCGGCTCGATGAGCGACGTCATCGCCGACACCGCGGTGTCGACCTCGTCCTCGTAGAAGTCGGCGATCTTCTGGAGCATCTGGTCCATCGCGCCGGTCTGCTCGCCGACGCCGATCATCTGGGTCACCATCGTCGGGAAGACGCGGGTGTCGCCGAGCGGACCGGCCATGTCCTGGCCTTCCGAGATCCGCGTGCGCGCGTGCATGATCGCGCGGGCGACCTCGCGGTTGCCGGACGTCTTCGCGCAGATGTCGAGCGCGTCGAGGATCGGCACGCCGGAGGCGAGCAGCGTGCCGAGCGTGCGGGTGAACCGCGCGACGACGATCTTGCGCAGCACGCCGCCGATGATCGGCACCCGCAAGAGCACGCGGTCGAGGACCTCGCGGCCGCGGTTGGTGCGCAGGCCGAGCATCACCAGGCCGATGATCGCCATCAGCCCGCCGGCGAACAGGTACCACTTGTTGATGAAGCCGTGCGACAGGTTGATGACGAACTTGGTCGGCCCCGGCAGCTTCGCGCCCTGGAACTCCTTGTACATGTTCTCGAAGGTCGGGATGACCTTCAGCATCATCACCGCGATGACGCCGATCGCGACGCAGAGCACGCCGATCGGGTAGACGAGCGCGCTCTTGACCGCGCCCTTCAGCTTGACGTTCTTCTCGATGTACGTCGCCAGCCGGTTGAGGATGGTGTCGAGGATGCCGCCGACCTCGCCGGCCGCGACCAGGTTGACGTAGAGGTCGTCGAAGATCTTCGGGTGCTTGCGGAGCGCGTCGGAGAACGTCGAGCCCTGCTCGACCGTCGACTTGATCTGGTAGAGGTGGTTCGCGAAGATCTTGTTCTCGGTCTGGTTGGCGAGGATGTCGAGGCACTGCACGAGCGGCAGGCCGGCGTCGATCATCGTCGCGAGCTGGCGCGTGAAGATCTGCAGCTCCTTCGACGAGACGCCGGAGCCGATCGTGATCTGCAGCGCCGCCGACTGCTTCTTGATCTTGCGCGGCGAGAGCTGCTCCGCGCGCAGGCGGTTGGCGACCGCCGTCTCGTCGGCGGCCTCCATCACGCCCCGCTTGGTCTCACCGCCGCGGCCCGAGGCTTCCCACTGGAACTTGGCCATCGGTCACTCCTTCCGCCGGCGGGCGCCCGGGTTGGCCCCGCCCGCTCCCACGCCGCTGGAGATCATGGTCTTGAGCTCGTCGGGATCCGATGACCGGCTCATGGCGTCCTCCAGCGTGATCATACGGCGCTGGAACAGATCGCACAGCGACTGATTCATCGTCTGCATGCCGTGCTTGGCCTGCCCGATCTGCATCTGGGAGTAGATCTGGTGCAGCTTGTCCTCGCGGATCAAGTTTCGGATGGCCGGCGTCGGGATCATCACCTCCGAGGCGAGGCAGAGGCCGGAGCCGGACGCCTTGGGGATGAGGATCTGGCTGACGACGCCCTCGAGCACGAACGACAGCACCGCGCGGATCTGCGGCTGCTGGTGGGGCGGGAAGACGTCGACGATGCGGTTGATGCTGCCGACCGCGCTGGTCGTGTGCAGGGTCGCCAGGCAGAGGTGGCCGGTCTCGCTGATCGTCAGCGCCGCCTCGATCGTCTCGTGGTCGCGCATCTCGCCGACCAGCACGACGTCCGGGTCCTGGCGGAGGATGTGCCGCAGCGCCTTGCCGAAGCTCTGGGTGTCGGAGCCGACCTCGCGCTGGTTCACCACGCTGTTCTTGTGCGGGTGGAGGAACTCGATCGGATCCTCGATCGTGATGATGTGCGACCGGTGCCGCGTGTTGATGCGGTCGACCATCGACGCCAGCGAGGTCGACTTGCCGGAGCCGGTCGGCCCGGTCACCAGCACCAGGCCGCGCGGCCGCTCGCACAGGTCGATGACGACCTTCGGCAGCCCGAGCTCCTCGAGCGGGATGATGTTGAACGGCACCAGGCGGAAGGCGCCGCCGACCGCGCCGCGCTGGAGGAACAGGTTGGCGCGGAAGCGGGCGAGCCCCTTCACGCCGAAGCTGAGGTCGAGCTCCTGGTCCTCCTCGAACCGCAGCTTCTGGGCGTCGGTGAGGACCGAGTAGCAGAGCTGCTTGGTGTCGACCGGCGTCAGCGCGTCGGTGCGGAGCGGCACCAGCTCGCCGTCGATGCGGAGCTGCGGCGGCGACCCGGTGGTGATGTGGAGGTCCGACGCCCCCTTGTCGAGCATCACCTTCAGGAGCTGGTGCAACGTGGGTGGCGCCATAGGGCCGCGCTCGCGCGCGTCAATCCTCCACGGTGGTGCGCAGGACTTCCTCGGGCGTGGTCACGCCCTCGAGGATCTTCTGGATGCCGGCCATGCGCAGGCTGGGGAAGCCCTGCTTGATCATCTCCGCCTTGAGCTCGGCGGCCGAGGCGCCGCGCAGCACCTCTTCCTTGAGCCCGTCGACGAACGGCATCACCTCGTAGAGGGCGACGCGCCGCTTGTAGCCGGTGTTGTTGCAGGCGGCGCAGCCGCGGCCGACGTAGATGGTCGCGCCGGCGATCTGCTCGGCGGTCATGCCCATCTTGGCGAGCGCCTCGGGGTGCTTGGTGTCCTCGGACTTGCAGTCGGTGCAGATGCGGCGGGCGAGCCGCTGCGCCATGACGAGGTTGACCGAGGCGGTGACCAGGAACGGCTCGACGCCCATGTTGAGGAGGCGCATCACCGTCGACGGCGCGTCGTTGGTGTGGAGCGTCGACAGCACGAGGTGGCCGGTGAGCGCGGCCTTGACCGCGATCTCCGCGGTCTCGAAGTCGCGGATCTCGCCGACCATGATGATGTTCGGGTCCTGCCGCAGGAACGAGCGCAGCGCGGTGGCGAAGTTGAGGCCGATGTCCTCGTGCATCTGCACCTGGTTGATGCCGGCGAGGTTGAACTCGACCGGATCCTCCGCGGTGCTGATGTTGCGCTCGATCGTGTTGAGCTCGGACAGCGCCGAGTAGAGCGTGGTCGTCTTGCCCGAGCCGGTCGGCCCGGTGACCAGCACCATCCCGTACGGCTTCGCGATCGCCCGCTTGAAGTCCTCGAGCGGCCGCACCTCGAAGCCGAGCTTCGTCATGTCGAGCTGCAGCGTCGACTTGTCGAGGAGACGCATGACGATCTTCTCGCCGAACAGCGTGGGCAGCACGCTGACGCGGAAGTCCATCTCCTTGTTGGCGCCGATCTTCAGCTTGATGCGGCCGTCCTGCGGCAGGCGGCGCTCGGCGATGTCGAGCTGCGCCATGATCTTGAGGCGGCTCGTGATCGCGTTGCGCAGCTTGATCGGCGGCCGCATCTCCTCCTGGAGGATGCCGTCGATGCGGAAGCGCACGCGGAAGTACTTCTCGTACGGCTCGACGTGGATGTCGGACGCCTTCTTCTTGATCGCCGACAGCAGGATCGCGTTGCACAGCTTCACGACCGGCGCCTCGCCGGCCATGTTCTCGAGGTCGACGATGTTGACGTTCTCGTCGGACAGCGTGGCGACGTCGACGTTCTCGACGTCGATGCCCTCCATCATCGCGTCGAGATCCGGCCCCTGGTCGTAGTAGCGGCTCATCGCCGCCTCGATCGCGGCGTCGGAGGCGACGACCGGATCGATGTTGTACTGGGTCAGGAACTTGAGCTCGTCGATCGCGTAGATGTTCGACGGGTCGGCCATTGCCACGATCAGCGTGGCGCCCTGCCGGCGGACCGGAACGACCTGGTGCTTCTCGCAGATCTCCTTCGGGATCAGCTTGATGATGTTCGGATCGATCTCGATCTCGGCGAGGTTGATCGCGGGCAGGCTGTACTGGCGCGCGACGAGCTGGGTCAGCACGTTGTCGGGCACCAGGCCCAGGCGCGCCAGGGTCGCGCCGAGGCGGCGGCCGGTCCGCTTCGACTCCTCTTGCGCCTGCTGTAGCTGCTGCAGCGAGAGCACCTTCTCGCGGACCAGCAGCTCACCGATTCGGCTCATGCGTTGTTCACTCTCGCGGTCAGCTTCGCGTGCTGCGACGTGGGGTTAGGGTATCCGGAGGGGTATGGCCCGGTCAAACTTCGCGGGCCGGACGTCGAATGACATCCCGTGTCGGTCGATGTAGGCGGTGTGATCGCCGTCGGGGAGTTGCGGCAATCGTCGCCACACCTCGAAACATTCGGCGGGATCGGACGTCTTGAAAGTTGCCGGCGTCGATCAGCGAGTTCACCGTCGGCGAGCAGGAGACCCCCATGAGCGTACGCGAGGCCAAGGAGCTGGCAGGAATTCGACAGGCGCTGCGTGACCGCCTGACCGCGCAGGACGCGGGCGGGGCCACCGACGTGCTGGTCCGGCTGCGCGAGGTCGCCACCGGCGACGACGAGCTGCGCGCCGAGTACGAGCGGTGGGCGTTCCGCTTCGAGCTGCTCGCCGCGTGAAGAGTGCTCGGCCTGGTCCCGCTCAGGGCGGGCAAGGCAGCGGCATCGTGTTCGGGCAGGTCTTGATCGACAGGTCGTAGTTGTTCTCGCTCATGTCGGGCGACTTGACCTGCAGGATGTAGGTCCCGGCGGCCAGGCGGTTCTCGACCTGGAGCTTCACCATCTGGGGCGTGGCGGTGTCGGACACGCCGGTGGCGATCACGCTGCCGGTGCTGGTGAGCAGGTTGAACTGCAGCGGCGTGCGGCCGGCGACGCTCACGACCGAGGCGTCGAGGTTGGTGCCGTTGACGGTGACGCCGAACTGGAAGTTGTCGACGTCGCCCTCGGGGCAGAGCGCGAGGCCGAGCAGCGAGTACGAGCTGCCCGCGCTCGGGATCGGCGTCACGAACGCGCGGTTCGGCATGTCGTTGGGCTCGAGCGAGCCGTCGTCGGCGCAGACGAACGCGGTCGAGGCGTCGGGCCGGATGTCGTCGCCGGCGATGCAGACGCCGCTGGCGCTGCACGAGTAGCCGTCGGGGCAGACGGGATCCGACATGCCGCAGCGGAACGGGCGGTCGCCGAGCTGCGGGTCGTACGGGTTGCACCCGGTCGCGGCGAGCGCGGCGAGCGCGGCGAGGGGCACAGCGGGCAGGAGGTAGGGGAGCAGGCGGGTCATGGGAACCTCTGGGCGCTAGAAGCGGACCGCGGCGGCGCCGCCGAGGAAGCCGTCGGAGGCCGACGGCACGACGATGAGCGAGGACATGCCGGTCGGCTCGGAGGCCGCCGGCGGCGTCGCCGCGCCCGCGCCGCCCGACTGCTCCGCCTTGCGGGCCGCCTTGACCTCCTTGTACCAGTAGTAGGCGGCGACCCCGACCGCGGCCACGCCGATGCCGAACGTCACCCGGCTGACCAGCTCGTTGCGCTGCCCGACCTGCTGCAGCGAGCGCCCGTAGCTGCCGAACGTCTTGCACGGCTTCGGCATCGCGCCGCACTCGCTGTCGTCGTTGGCGAGCGCGGCCTCGCCCTCGAGCGACGACGAGTTGCCGGCAGCCATCAGGTAGAAGGTGAGCGAGGTGCCCATCAGCGCGACCGACGCGCCGGTGGCGATCCACTTGCCGCGGCGGAACTTGTGCGAGCCGGTGTCGAACCAGCCGCCGTTGGTGAGGCCGTCGTCGTGGTGCTCGCCGTGGTGCTCGGGCGGCGTGACGACCGGCTCGAAGGTGCTGCCGCTGTCGTCGTCGAGGTCCGGGTAGTAGCGCGGGCGCGCCTTCGCCTCGAGGTAGACGATGTTCGGGCTGCCCGGCTTGCCGACGCGGGTCAGCACCTTGTCGTCGGCGGTGCGGACCTCGAGGTAGTACTGGATGGAGGTGCCCTCCATCTTCGACGCGGGGATGCGGCCGACCAGCTCGTTGTAGCGGGGGCGCATCGGCACCGACGTGAACTTCGCGTCGCCGGCGCCGCGGTAGTACATCGTCACGACCCAGCCGGAGCCCTCGGGGACGTAGGCGGTGAGGTCGAGCGGCTTGCCGGGCGGCGCCTCCTCGATGACCTGGTGGTCGAACTCGGAGATGTCGAAGGTGCGCGCGGGCCGCGGCGGCGGCTTGTGGCCGGGCGTCGTCGTGGTGGTGTCGCCGCCTTCCTCGGCGGCAGCGGCGGCGGCGAGCTCGGTCTCGAGCGTCTTCGCGCGCGGCGTCACCTCGGCGCGCTGGGGCGCGTCGGCGGGCGCGTCGGCGAGGAACTTCTGGTAGTAGAAGAGCGCCTTGTCCTTCTGACCCATCTGGTCGAAGGTGAAGCCGATGTTGTAGAGGAGGAGCGGGTTGCGCGAGAGGCGGTAGCTCTCCTTGAACTTCTCGACGGCGACGTCCATCTGCTTGGCGTCGAACGCGGCCTTGCCGGCGGCGTAGGCGACCTTCGCCTTCTCGAGCTGCTCGGGCGTCG
>DASZXE010000953.1:0-3972 GCA_035546475.1 Kofleriaceae bacterium | reverse complement strand
CTTGCCGTCGGCCCTGATGCCGGAAGCCGATGGTCCACATGTTCCGTGCGGCACCACCGCGGTCGAAGCCGTCGACCATCAGCTCGCCGCCGGGGACGAAGACCTCGATCTTGACGCCAGCGGCCAGGCTCTCGAGGCCATTGCGCGGGCCATGGTGCAAAGCCCGCCGGGGTCGCGACCTTCTCTCCGCGACCGAGGACACCGGCGTCCACCCACCGGCGCAGGCGACCACCGGCTCGCATCCCGCTGGGGTCGCCACGTGCCGTCCCGACACGAGGACAGGGGTCGCCGCCCTTCCCTCCGCGACCGAGGAGACCGGCGTCGGCGCAGGCGACCACCGGCTCCAGCCCCGCTGGGGTCGCCGCCCTTCCCCCCGCGACCGAGGACACCGGCGTCGATCCAGCGGCGCAGGCGACCACCGGCTCCAGCCCCGCTGGGGCCGCCGCCCTTCCCTCCGCGACCGAGGACACCGGCGTCGAGCCAGCCCGCGTACACGGTTGGCCGCCGCGACCGCCGCCGCCGCACGAGAGTTGCCTCGCGCCGATCCGCACCCGCGCCGGGCGCGAGCATTTCATGTGTCGCTTCGCGTGCTTGCTGCTTGATCCAGGTCGGTCGCTACGTATGATGACGGCGATGGTCCCGCCTCCGCGCGCCCCCGCGTGCCCGCTCCGCCCCGCGGCGGTGCACGCCTCGCCGGCTGCGGCCCGCCGACCGCGCGACCTGGGCAGCCTCGGAAATCGTCGCGCACCGTGACCCTCGCGTCGCCGCTCATGACCGCCTCGCCGAGCCCGCCGTCGCCGTCGGCCACCAAGCCCGAGCTGCGCGCATGGGCCCGCGCGCTGCGCGACGCCGTCCCTGCCGCCGAGCGCGCCGCGGCCGCCGCCGCGATCGCGCGCATCGTCGACGACGAGCTCTTCTCGCGGCTCGCCGCCGGCGACGTCGTCGCGCTGTTCGCGGCGATGGGCAGCGAGCTCGACCTGCGCGACCTCGACGTCCGCGCCCGCGCGCGCGGCCTGCGCGTCGCCTACCCGCGCGTCGTCCGCCGCGAGCGCCCGCTCCGCTTCCACCTCGCACGCCTCGACGAGCTCCGCGTCGCGACCTTCGGCGTCCCCGAGCCCGATCCTTCGGCGGCGCCGGTGGCCACCGAGGCGATCGCGCAGATGATCATGCCAGGGCTCGCCTTCACCGCCGCCGGCGCGCGCCTCGGCTGGGGCGCGGGCCACTACGACGCGACGCTCGCTCACGCCCACGTCCGCTCGATCGGCGTGACGCTGGCCCTCCTCGTCGTCGACGCGCTCCCCGAGGGCCCCCACGATCGCCGCGTCGATGTCGTCGTCACCGAGCGTGGCCTCGTCCGAGACGGCGGAGGCGGCGGAGGCCCCTCGTCGTCGACGCTCGCCACGCCGCCGCCGCGAGGCCAGACGTGATCGCGCTGCTCGTCCTCGTCGGCCTCCTCGTCGGCGCCGCCGCCGGCTTCTTCCTCGCGCGCGCCCGCAGCCGCGGGGCCGCCGGCGAGGGCGCCGCGCACGCCGAGGTCCAGGCCCTCCGCGCCGCGGCCGAGGCCGAGGCCGCGGAGGTTCGCCGCGCCGCCGAGGTCGAGGGCAAGGAGGCCGCCCAGCGCCGCCGCGCCGCCCTCGACGACGAGCTGCGCGCCCGCCGCGCCGAGCTCGCCAAGCAGGAGGAGACGGCGTCCGCGCGCGAGCGCGACCTCGACAGGGCGCGCCGCGACCTCGACCGCCGCCAGGGCGAGCTCGACAAGCGCGAGCGCGCCGCCGACGGCAAGACGAAGCAGGTCGACGCCGCGCTCGAGAAGGCGGAGGCCGCGCAGGCCCAGGCCCGCGCGCAGCTCGAGGCGATCGCCGGCCTCACCGCCGAGCAGGCGCGCAAGCGGCTCGAGGACGAGGTCCGCGGCCAGGCCCAGGCGCAGGCCGCCGCCGACATCAAGCGCATCGCCGACGAGGCCGAGCGCGAGAGCCAGGCGCGGGCCAAGACCATCATCGCCACCGCCATCCAGCGCTACGCCTCCGAGTTCGTCGCCGAGCGCACTGTCGCGGTGGTGCCGCTGCCGTCCGACGATCTCAAGGGCCGCCTCATCGGCCGCGAGGGTCGCAACATCCGCGCGCTCGAGGCGGCGACCGGCATCGACATGATCATCGACGACACCGCCGAGTCGATCTCGATCTCGTGCTTCAACCCGGTGCGCCGCGAGATCGCGCGCCTGGCCATCTCCGCCCTCGTCGCCGACGGCCGCATCCACCCGACGCGCATCGAGGAGGTCGTCAAGAAGGCGGAGAAGGACGTCGACAAGGTCAGCCGCGAGGCCGGCGAGCAGGCGGCGTTCGACCTCGGCCTGCACCGCGTGCACCCCGAGCTCATCCGGGTGCTCGGCCAGCTCCGCTTCCGCTCGTCGCACGCGCAGAACCTCCTCGCCCACTCGGTCGAGGTCGGCTACCTGGCCGGCCTGATGGCGGCCGAGCTCGGCCTCAACGTCAAGCTCGCCCGCCGCGCCGGCCTCCTGCACGACATCGGCAAGGGCGTCGACCACGAGCAGGAGGGCAGCCACGCCGACGTCGGCGCGCAGCTCGCCCGCAAGCACGGCGAGTCGCCGCGCGTCTGCCAGGCCATCGCGGCCCACCACGGCGAGGTGGCGGCGACCTCGCTCCTCGACGTCGTCGTCGACGCCGCCAACCAGCTCTCCGCCGCGCGCCCCGGCGCCCGCCGCGAGACCCTCGCCAGCTACATCAAGCGCCTCGAGGACGTCGAGGCGATCTGCGCCCGCTTCGACGGCGTGCACAAGGCCTTCGCGCTCCAGGCCGGCCGCGAGGTTCGCGTCATGGTCCAGTCGGACAAGGTCGACGACGCCCGCGCGCTCGTCCTCTCCAGGGACCTCGCGCGCGCCATCGAGGCCGAAGCCAGCTACCCCGGCTCCGTCCGCGTCGTCGTCGTCCGCGAGACCCGCGCCTCCGACTACGCCCGCTGACCGCCCCGCCCTTGCGCCGCGTGGCTCGAGGCCGGCCCGCCGGGCCGGGTGCGGTCGGCTTCGTGAAACGTCCGGAGAAGGACGCCTTGAAAGGGGCCCGGCCGTGGCTGACGGAGCACGACGCGGCCCGCGCGGGCTCACGACGTTGGCCAGAACAAGAAATGCGGGCGGTCATTGCGTGCGAATTCGGTCGGTTGGATCGACAAAGGCAGGCCAGGACCTATTCAAGCCAACCCTGTCAGTCCAGCTCGAAGAAGGTCGGCGTCCCGATCAGCTCGATGGAGCGGCGAGCGGGCGTCGCGAGGTGGCCGCCGGCGAGCGGCGACGACCACCACGTCGCCGCGATGGGTCATGCGGTGCAGGTCGTAGTCGCCGCCGCGACGGACGAACCTCAGCATCGGCCTGAACCGGGTGCGCTCGTCGGCTGCGAGACCGCGCGCGACCGGATCGATCGGGTGGCCGGCCCGCCGAACGAGGGCGCGCAGACCCGGGCCGACGCCTCCCACAGGTTCGAAGACGCCGACGGCGTCCTGACGTCGTCGGCGCGGTGGCAGCGGCGGTGCGGGTGCCCCTCGAGCTCGTTCCGCACGACCGCGACCGATCACCGAGGGCCCGGGCCCGATGGCGCTGTCGCTTCAGGCTGAGCCAACCGCAAGGGTTCACGACGGCAAGGTCACTCTCGTCGATCGTGGGCGCGTCCGGACACGTCGGACCGAGCCCTCCGCGTTCGATGCCCTCGACGATCTCAAACGAGGGGGAATCCTGCCGCCCGCAGTTCGAAGCGTCGTCGGGGACCAGGATGAGAGCCACACCCGGCGACGTCCGGCGGGGCGAAGCCGAAAAAGGCCGAAGGCCCGCGATGTTGCGATCGCGGGCCCTCTCACCGTCGCCGTTCGGCGACGGACGTAAAAAAACCCCGGCAGCGTCCTACTCTCCCACAGAGTCTCCCCTGCAGTACCATCGGCCCTGGAGAGCTTAACTTCCGTGTTCGG
>DASZXE010000952.1:0-9137 GCA_035546475.1 Kofleriaceae bacterium | reverse complement strand
GGAGGACCACCGTCGGCCCACGCGCGCACCGCCCCGCCGGCGACCAGCGCCGCGACGAGGGCCGCGCGCGCGCCGCCGCTCATGCGGACCGGCGCCCGAGCGGCACGAGCTTCATCGACGTCAGGTGCGGTTGATCGGGGAGGAGCAGCCGCTCGACGACCTCGCCGCCGATCAGGTGGCGGTCGACGATCTCCGGCACGTCGGCCGGCGTGACGCCGCCGTACCAGACCTGCTCGGGATAGACGACGACGGTCACGCCGCGCTCGCACTGGTCGAGGCAGCCGGCGTTGTTCGCGCGGATCTGGCCCTTGAGGCCGCGGCGCGCGAGCTCGGCCTTCAGGGTGTCGCGCACCTCGACGCCACCGCGGGCCTTGCACGAGCCCTTGGGGTTGTCGGGCGGGCGCTCGTTGACGCAGACGAAGACGTGCCGCTCGAAGCTGGGCATTGCATCGAGGCTAGCAGGTGATGCGCGGGGCCGTAAGCGGCGACGCCGCGGGCGCGTGCGTGGACGGCGTCACACCCGCCGACGCCGACGGCGCCGGCGGGCGGCGCGGAGTATCATGCGAGGCCATGCGCGGGCCCCGCTTCGTCCTCCTGTCGGTCGCGACCCTGGGCTCCGCCTGCAGCGGGGGCAGCGGCAAGCCGATCGACGCGCCGCCCGCCGCGATCGACGCCGCCGTGGACGACGCGCCGATCGGGCCCGGCGTCGACGCGTCGACGGATGGGCCGGCGGCGCGCTGCACGCCGCACAACGGCACCACCGTGATGCTGGCGCCGGTCGCGAGCGGCCTCGACTCGCCGGTCGGCGTGACGTCGCCGCCCGGCGATCCGCGCCTCTTCGTCGTCGAGCAGAAGGGCCGCATCCGCGTGATCGCCGACGGCCAGCTCCAGGCCACGCCGTTCCTCGACATCTCGGGGACCGCCGGCCCGGTCATGTTCGGCGACGAGCGCGGCCTGCTCGGCATCGCCTTCCACCCGCAGTTCGCCACCAACCACAAGTTCTACCTCGACTTCGTCCGGAAACCGGACAACTCGACGGTGATCGCCGAGCTCACCACCAACGCGGCCGGCGACGCCGCCGACGTCGCGACCCGCCGCGACCTGCTCGTCATCGCGCAGCCGTACACGAACCACAAGGGCGGCTGGCTCGAGTTCGGCCCCGACGGGATGCTCTACATCGGCATGGGCGACGGCGGCAGCGGCGGCGATCCGCAGGACCGCGCGCAGAACGACGCGCAGCTCCTCGGCAAGATGCTGCGCATCGACGTCGACACCCGCACCGGCACCAAGCCGTACGGCATCCCCGCCGACAACCCGCACGCGTCGAGCCCCGACGGGCCGACCGATCCGCGCCCGGAGATCTGGCACAAGGGCCTGCGCAACCCGTTCCGCTGGTCGTTCGACCGCGCGACCGGCGACCTCTACATCGGCGACGTCGGCCAGGCGTCGTGGGAGGAGGTCGACTACACCCACAACGACGCGCCGCTCAACTTCGGCTGGGACGATCGCGAGGGCATGCACTGCTTCGAGCCGATGACCAACTGCCTGACCGCCGACCGCGTCGACCCGGTGACCGAGCACTCGTCGAACGACAACTGGCACGCGATGATCGGCGGCGCGGTCTACCGCGGCACCTGCTTCCCCGACCTGGTCGGCACCTACTTCTACGGCGACTACATCGCGCAGGAGCTGTGGTCGCTGCGCATCGTGAACGGCGTCGCCCAGGACGACCAGCGCCTGCTGCAGGGTATCGGCGCGCTCACGTCGCTGCACACCGACGCGTACGGCGAGATCTACGGGACGACGTACGGCGGCGACGTGGTCCGCATCGTCGTGCCGTGACGTGGATGGGCGGCGCGCCGGGTCGCGCCCGCGACGTCGACGTCGCACCTGCGGTCTCGACCGGGTCGCACCACGGCCCGCGGCCCCTCTCGCCCGTCGCAGCCGCTGCTCGCGCATCGCACGCGCGCGGCCGGCGTCGCACCACTGACCATCACGATTGACGTCGTCCGCGACAGCGGTGCGACGTTGGCAGTGTCGCGCGACGCTCACTGAGCCTCACCTGCGGCACCACCGGTGAGCGCTCGCCCGCGACGTCGTCGTCGACGGCCCTTGCCGGCCGGCGATGGCCGCGCGCATGATGCGGTCAGTCCCGCGTCGCGGTCAGTCGCACGCGCGGGCAACACAGGAGTCCCACGATGACGCGAATCGGGATCTCGCTGGCCCTCGCCCTCGGCCTGTTCGCCGCCGCCCAGGCGGTCACCGCCCCGCCGGCCGCCGCCCAGACCAGCACCACCGGTGCGGTGCGCGGCCGCGTCGTCGACAAGAAGACGAAGGAGCCGGTCATCGGCGCCACCGTCGTCGCCACCAGCCCCGCCCTCCAGGGCCAGCAGGCCGAGATCACCGACGAGACCGGCAACTACGAGATCGACAACCTGCCGCCCGGCACCTACCTCCTCACCGTCTACTACGACGACATCACCTTCAGCCGCCCCGACGTCGCGATCGCGGTCGGCAAGCAGGCCTTCGTCGTCGTCGCGATCGACACCACCAGCACGCACCCGGGCGAGACGATCACGCTCGAGGGCCGCGCGCCCCTCGTCGACCAGGGCTCGACCAAGACCGGCGCGACGATCACCGACGAGTACACCCGCAACGTGCCGGTCGGCCGCACGTTCGGCGAGGTCGTCGGCGCCGCCGCCGGCACCCAGGGCGACCAGTACGGCACCTCGTTCTCCGGCTCGACGTCGGCCGAGAACACGTACATCGTCGAGGGCCTCGACACCACCGACACCGGCTACGGCGGCCAGTCGACCAACCTGCCGAACGAGTTCGTCGAGGAGACCGAGGTCATCGCCGGCGGCTACAACGCCGAGTTCGGCCGCTCCACCGGCGGCGTCATCAACGTCGTCACCAAGCAGGGCGGCAACCAGCTCCACGGCTCGGTCTTCGCCTACTACACGCCGGGCGCGCTGGTCGCCGGCGCCCGGCCGGTCAACTCCGGCGCCAGCGCGCTCGCCAGCCAGACCGACCTCGCCTACCAGACCGACGTCGGCGCCGAGATCGGCGGACCGATCGTCAAGGACCGGCTCTGGTTCCACGTCGGCTTCAACCCGCAGCTCGAGAAGTCCACCGTCACCCGCATCACCTCGCGCGACGTCGACGCCGACCAGGACGGCGTCGAGGACGTCGACGCCAACGGCTTCCTCGTCACCGAGGAGGTCAGCCGCAACGAGCTGTCGACCAACCGCAAGACCGGCTACTTCACCGGCAAGCTGAGCGGCGCGCTGTCACCCGATCACCAGTTCCAGCTCTCGATCTTCGGCAACCCGGCCGCGTCGCCGCGCGACATGTTCCGCATCAACGGCGACCGCGCCGCCGAGCTCTACAAGTGGCAGGCCGGCTCCTACGACGCCGCGCTCAAGTGGACCTCGAAGTTCGCCGACAACAAGACGCAGCTCGACGGCGTCGTCGGCTACCACCGCACCTACGACCGCCAGCAGCCGTACTTCGGCGCGTCGGGCGGCGCCGGCAACGCGCAGATCACCTACGACTACGAGCGACCGCTGTCCGATCTCCGGACGTTCGAGGGCTTCCTCTACCCGCAGCCCGGCGTCAACACGCTGCCCGGCGTCGCCGGTGGCTGCGACGACATCAACGACGACCCGAACGATCCGTACCCGCTCATCACCAACTGCCCGGTCACCGCCTACGACGCCGGCGGCATCGGCTACCTCGAGAGCCGCGAGAACGACCGCCTCTCGGCCCAGCTCTCGCTCACGCAGCGGGTCGCGCTCGCCGGCCACCACGTCTTCAAGGCGGGCGTCGACGTCGAGCGCACGACCTACGTCTCCGACCAGGGCTACGTCGGCGGCGCCTGGTGGGTGCAGCAGACCGCCTACGATCCGACCGCGCCGGCGGGCGACCGCGGCGGCGACTGGGTGCAGAACACGCTGCTCGCGATCGACGACGCCAGCGGCACGATCCCGTGCATCGGCGGCGGCCACATGTGCAGCATCTCCGCCGACGGCCTGCACGCCGACACCCACGACCTCGACCTCGGCGCCTACGCGCAGGACTCGTGGGAGATCCGGCCGAACCTGACCGTCAACGCCGGCCTCCGCTGGGAGCAGCAGCAGGGCGGCGTCAGCGCCAACCTGCGCGGCACCATGGATCCGCAGGGCCAGGACATCCCCGACTACGCGTTCACGATCCGCAACCTCGCCCCGCGCATCGGCATCATCTACGACCCGACGCAGGAGGGCCGCGCGAAGATCTTCGCCCACTACGGCCACTTCTACGAGTCGGTGCCGATGGACCTCAACCTCCGCTCGTTCAGCGGCGAGATCGACAACGGCGCGCTCGTCCGCCCGAGCACATCCCTGTCCGACGGGCAGCCGTCCTGCCCGGAGGCGGCCACCGCCACCAGCGTCAGCGTCCTCGCCGGCTGCCCGGTCGCCGATCCGACGCTGTTCCAGTTCGGCGGCGCGCTCGAGGACATCGCCGAGTCGACCAAGGGCGAGTACATCCGCGAGGGGATCATCGGCGCCGAGTACGAGGTGATGGCCGACCTGAAGCTCGGCGTCAACTACGTCCACCGCGACCTGCCGCGCGCGATCGAGGACATGTCGACCGACGGCGGCGCCAACTACCTCATCGCGAACCCGGGCGAGAACTTCGACGGCGAGGCCGACGACTGGGACGCGCGCGCGATGGCGGTCGAGGCGACCGACCCCGACCTCGCCGACTACTACCGGTCGCGCGCCAGCCAGCTCCGCAGCGTGAAGACGTTCGACAGGCCGGTGCGCAACTACGACGCCATCCAGCTCACGCTCAACCAGCGCTTCGCGCGCCACGCGATGGTGCTCGCCTCGTACACGTACTCGCGCAGCTACGGCAACTTCCCCGGCCTGTTCTCGACGGAGACCGGCCAGCTCGATCCGAACCTGACCTCGATGTACGACCTGCCCGACCTGATGGCGAACCGCTACGGGCCGATGGGCCTCGACCGCCCGCACAGCCTCAAGGTCGACGGCTTCTACCAGCTCGACCTCGAGCGGGCGGGCCTGGTCACGCTCGGCGCGTCGGTGCGCGGCCAGTCGGGCATCGCGCACAACACGCTGGCCGGCAACTACGGCTACGGCCTCGACGAGTCGTTCCTCCTGCCGCGCGGCTCGGGCCAGCGCTCGCCGTTCACGTGGACCGCCGACGTCAAGGCCGCCTACGGCCGCAAGATCGACCGGTCGCAGGAGCTCGAGGCGTTCGTCGACGTCTTCAACCTGTTCGACAACCAGGACGAGCTCGACGCCGACGAGCGCTACACGACCAGCAACGCGAACCCGATCGTCGGCGGCGACGCCAGCGATCTGCGCCACTCGAAGACGCTCGACGACGGCGGCCTGCAGGTGAACCAGACGCCGGTCATCAGCCGCAACTACGGGAACCTGAGCGCGCGGCAGGCGCCGCTGTCGGTCCGCTTCGGGCTCCGCTACACGTTCTGAGGCCGAGCCCGCGGCGGCGACGCCGGGGTCAGGGCGTGCGGATCGTCGCGTCCTCGAGGAGGACGTCGTACCGGTAGCCGGCACCGAGATCCTTGTCGAGCGTGATCGTGCCGCTGGCGACGACGATGTCGCCGACCTTCGCCGTGTCCTGGCTGGTGACGATCAGGTCGTTCGTCCCCGTGCTGCCGGTGCCGTCCTGCAGGTGCAGCCAGTTCTTGCCCATGATGCCGCCGTTGAACTTCACGACCTTGCCGTGGATGGCGACCGGCTTGCCGGCGAGCCCCGCCTTGCCGGCGTAGAGCTGCTCGATCGTCTGCCCGCCGTCGACGGGCGCGATCCGCTCGCCGGGCGCGAGCGCGGCGACCGCGGGCTGGCCGTGCGGCGACGCGCCCATGCCGGCCGACGACGGTGCCGTCGCCGACGCCGCCGCTCCGCCGGTCCAGCCGGACAGGAAGTAGATCTGATCGAACGTGCGATCGAGCGTGCTGCTGTGGAAGCCGGTCATGAGCGTGCCGCCCGAGAGGTCGACCGACGCGCCGACCGCGAGCGTGGTCTCCGGGCCGGCGGCCCACAGGTCCTTGCCGCCGACGGTGACGCGCGCGTAGGTGTAGCCACCCGAGTGCATCGTCTCGGCGACCGTGCCGCGCAGCGCGGAGGTCATCGTCCCGTGCGGCGACGCCGACGCGCCACCGGGCGCGACGCCAGCACCCGCGCCGGCGCTCTCGTCCCACGTGGTCCGCTGCGGCGCGTGCTTGCACCCGCCGGCGAGACCGGCGACGAGGCCGGCCGCCAGACCGGCGCTGACGATCCATGCGCGCCGCGCCGCGGGCTGCCGCATGGGGTTCACGACTCCTGCCTCGAGCTCGATGTTCTGCACGGGCGGACGCCTTTGCACCGCCCGTACCACGACAGGAGCGGTTGACGCGCCAGGTTGACGCGCCCCGGGCGGCACTCCCTGCGCCGCCGGCCGCCGCGCGCGCAATGGTTGCGCGGCCCGGCTGTCGACGGCGGACGGACCAGCCCGAAGCCCACCGCCGCCGCCACCGCCGCGGTCAGCGGTTCTGCGGGAAGCCGAGGTCGACGCCGCGGAAGCGCGGGTCGGGCCAGCGCGACGTGATCACCTTGTTGCGCGTGTAGAAGCGCACGCCGTCGGGGCCGTAGATGTGGAGGTCGCCGAACAGTGACGCCTTCCAGCCGCCGAACGAGTAGTACGACATCGGCACCGGGATCGGCACGTTGATGCCGACCATGCCGACCTCGACCTCGTGCTGGAACTTCCGCGCGGCGCCGCCGTCGTTGGTGAACAGCGCGACGCCGTTCGCGTACGGGTTCGAGTTCACCATGCGGATCGCGTCGTCGTACGTGTCGACGCGGGTCACGCCGAGCACCGGCCCGAAGATCTCGTCCTGGTAGATCGACATCTCCGGCCGCACGTGATCGAAGAGGCACGGCCCGAGGAAGAAGCCGTCCTCGTGGCCGTCGACCTTGAGCGTGCGCCCGTCGGCGAGCAGCTTCGCCCCCTCGCGCACGCCGGCGTCGACGTAGCCGGCGACCTTGTTGCGGTGCGCGAGCGTGATGAGCGGCCCCATCTCCGCCTTCGGATCGCTGCCCGGGCCGGTGCGCAGCTTCTGGATGCGCTCGAGGATCTTCGGGATCAGCTTGTCGGCGGCGGCGCCGACCGCGACCAGCATCGAGATCGCCATGCAGCGCTCGCCCGCCGAGCCGTAGCCGGCGCCGACCGCGGCGTCGGCCGCCAGGTCCATGTCGGCGTCGGGCAGCACGATCATGTGGTTCTTCGCGCCGCCGAGCGCCTGCACCCGCTTGCCGTGCTTCGTGCCGGTCTCGTAGATGTAGCGGGCGATCGGCGTCGAGCCGACGAACGAGATCGCGGCGACGTCCGGGTGCTCGAGCAGGCGATCGACCGCGACCTTGTCGCCGTGGACGACGTTGAACACGCCGGCCGGCAGCCCGGCGTCGCGCAGCAGCTCGGCGGTGAAGTTCGCCGCCGACGGATCGCGCTCGCTCGGCTTCAGCACGAACGTGTTCCCGCACGCGATCGCGATCGGGTACATCCACATCGGCACCATCGCCGGGAAGTTGAACGGCGTGATGCCGGCGACCACGCCGAGCGGCTGGCGGATCGAGTAGCTGTCGACCTCGGTCGAGACGTTCTCCGACAGCTCGCCCTTCTGGAGCTGCGCGATGCCGCAGGCGAACTCGATCACCTCGAGGCCGCGGCTGACCTCGCCGAGCGCGTCGGACGGCACCTTGCCGTGCTCGCGGGTCAGGTGCGCCGCCATCTCGGTCTTGTGCTTCTCGACGAGCTCGCGGAACGCGAACAGGATCCGGGTGCGCTTCGACAGCGACGAGCTCTTCCAGGTGGCGGCGGCTGCCTTGGCGTTCGCGACCGCCTCGTCGACGATCGCGGGGCTGGCGAAGGCGACCCGCGCCTGCACCTGCCCGGTGGCGGGATTGAAGACATCGCCGTGGCGCTCGGACGGCCGCTCCAGCGGCTTGCCGTCGATCCAGTGGCGGATGGTGGGGATGCTGGCGCTCATGGGCCGGGCTTATCACACGGCCGTCGCGAGGAGGAACCGCGGTTCGGGCGGCGGCCGGCGCGGGTGCCCACCGGCGTCGGATCGTGGGGGAATCGTGGGGTGCGGCCCCCCGGGGAGGGGCTGGACGGCGGCCGCGCCGCGGTGGATCCTCGCGAGATCAGAGGAGCCTCGCGCCGCCGCGCGCGGGCCTGACGCTTGCAAACCGCCCCTCGCATGACCCGCTCGCTGGTGCGCGCCCTCCCGGCCCTGCTGCTGGCCGCCTGCACCGTCGGCGATCCGCTCGCGCCGACGCCGGGGCTCGACCAGGACGTCGACGCGGGCAACGGCGGCGGGCACGACGCCGGCGGCGGCATGGACGGCGGCGGCAACGGCAACGCGTGCGAGAACCTGCACACGCCTCCCGACGGTCACCACAACGCGGGGATGTCGTGCATCGCCGGCGGCTGCCACGACGGCAACACCGCCGGCGCGCCGCGCTACTACGTGGCGGGCACGCTCTACGCCGACGAGCTCGGCACCGCGCCGCGGCCGGGCGCGACGATCATCATCCCGACCGGCGGCGGCAACCCGATCAAGCTGATCGTCGCCAACAACGGGAACTTCTGGTCGGAGACGTCGATGACGCTCGACACGAAGCCGAAGGCCAGCGGCTGTCCGAATCTCGTACAGATGCCGGAGAACACCACCGACGGCAACTGCAACAAGTCCGGCTGTCACGCCTCGGGCAGCCGCATGGCCCTGCCGCTCAACTAGCCGGGCGGCCCGGCGAGGAGCTGCGGAGCGCTGGCGGCAATGCCGGTCACTTAGCAGCCCGCCTCGACGGCGGCTTGGCGGGCCGCTTGCGGGCGTAGTTGCTCATCTTGATCTTCACGGCGCGTGGAAATGAGCGCGCGGGCCGTCGTGGCGGCAGCACGAGCGGCGAATCTTGTCGCGCATTTCGACGAGGTGCCGCGGGATCGCGCCGGGCGACTCGGTTGAGGTCGACCAGCCCCATTCATCGACGACGAACCGCAGCGCCGCGACGAAGCTGATCCGCAGCGGTGGTAGCCCGACCTCGTCGGCGATGCGTTCCATCTCG